>JBHEKO010000562.1:0-6248 GCA_041859475.1 Candidatus Hydrogenedentales bacterium | reverse complement strand
AGCGGGCGATGTGCTTGCCTCCGTGTAGTCTCCGGAGATTGCCCAAGTTACGAGCGAATATCTGAAGGCCGCCGCGGAGGCGCGGCTTGCCGGGCAGTCCTTGTCGCGCGAGCAGGACTTGTTCAAGAAAGAGATCTCTGCACGGCAAGACCTTGAAGCGGCGCAAGCCGCATCCGCCGTAAGTCAGAGCGCCGTAAACGAATCGCGCCAGCACTTGCTCAATCTTGGCCTGACGCAAGCGGAGATCGATGCCGCAGCAAAGGGGCGGGCGGCATCCGTCGTGTCCGTGCGCGCGCCGTTCGCGGGCACCGTCATTGCGCGTACGGCGGTTCGTGGGTCGGCAGTCGAGCCGGGCGTCGCGCTGTTTCAAGTTGCGGACCTCTCGGCAATGTGGATGCAACTCTCCGTGCCCGAAAGCCGGCTCGCGTCTGTCCACGCGGGCGCGCAGATCCAGGTGCGCTTCGATGCGTATCCGGAGAGGGCCTTTGATGGAACGATCGAATGGATTGCGCCTGCCATCGATGGGCAGTCGCGGATGATCCAAGCGCGTGCCGTGCTGGCGAACCCCGAGGGGTTGTTGAAGGACGGGCTGTTCGGACGGGCGACGATTGCGGGACTTGCGAAGGAAGATGAAGTTACCGTGCCTGCATCGGCCGTGCAGGACGTGGACGGCAGGCAAGTGGTATTCCGCAAAATTGAAGACGATCTATACGAGACGCGGCTCGTCGAGGCCGGGCCGGCCGCGGACGGACGCATACCCATTCTCGCGGGCTTGGCGCTGCAAGATGAGATCGTAACCGAAGGCAGTAACATCGTGAAGTCCGAGTTTCTCAAAGAACGACTCGGCGCGGGCTGCGCAGATCACTAAAAGGGATAGTACCGAACATGCTGGACAAATTGATGACTGCGGCCCTCGAGAATCGCGTCTTTGTCGTTCTTGCGTTCCTGGCGCTGTGTCTCTTTGGCGTATGGCGCGGGGCGGGATTGGAAATCGACGCCTTCCCCGACACATCGACGGTGCAAGTGCAGGTGAACACGACGGCCCCCTCGCTGAACGCGGCGGAGATCGAGCAACAGATCGCTTTGCCTATCGAAGTTGCCCTCTCGGGACTTCCAGGGCTTATCGAATCGCGATCGGTGTCGAAGTTCGGCTTTGGACAAGTCGTCGCGGTGTTCAGCGACGACACGAGCATCTACGATGCGCGCCAGTTTATTTCGGAGCGACTGAACTCCATCGAATTGGCGGAAGGCATCGAGCGCCCGCAACTGGGGCCGATCTCGACGGGGCTGGGCGAAGTCCTTCACTACGTGGTGCGTTCGGATGACCCCGAGCGCAGCTTGTCCGAGATCCGCGAACTGCACGACTGGGTGGTCAAGCCCGAGTTGCTCAAGGTTCCCGGTGTTGCCGAAGTGAATAGTTGGGGCGGATTCGAGAAGCAGTTTCACGTCATCGCCAATCCCGCGGCGCTCGTCAAGTACGGCCTTACCATGGGTGACGTGGAAGAGGCGCTGCAGCGCAACAACGAGAACGTGGGCGGGGGGCAACTCGACCGCGCCGGCGAATCGCTCCTTGTACACGGTCTTGGCCGCGTATCGAGCGTGGGCGAGATTGAAGGCATTGTGCTGCGTGCGACGGATGGCCAACCGCTCTTTCTGCGCGACGTGGCCGAAGTGCGCCTCGACAGCGAGATCCGGCGCGGGGCGGTCACCTTTCAGGGGCAGGGAGAGGCGCTCTTGGGCCTTGGGTTCATGTTGCTGGGCGAGAACAGCAATGACGTCACTCGTGAATTACGAACACGTCTCGAGGCCGCATCCAAGGCGCTGCCCGAAGACATTACCGTTACGGTGGTCTACGACCGTACCGAATTGGTCGCGGAAGTCATCAATACGGTCAAGCACAATTTGATGTTGGGCGGCATCTTCGTGGTTATCGTTCTCTTTCTGCTGTTGGGAAATCTGCGTGCGGGCCTTCTGGTCGCCGTGACCATTCCGATGGCCATGCTTTTCGCCATCGTTGGCATGTACGAGATGTCTATCGCCGCGAGCTTGCTCAGCCTCGGCGCGATCGATTTCGGCATTCTGGTCGATGGCAGCGTCGTTATGACCGAAGTGAACTTGCGGCGTTTACGCGAAGAGCAGGCGCATCTCGGGCGCAGATTGAATTCAGCGGAGCGGCTCGCGTGCATCGTCGCGTCCAGCAAGGAGATTGTGCGGCCGATTGCGTTCGGCATGTTCATCATTCTCGTCGTGTTCGTGCCCGTGCTGACGCTTGAAGGTTCGGAAGGCAAGATGTTTCGGCCAATGGCGTGGACCTTCATTTTCGCCTTGATCGGGGCGCTACTCGTTGCGGTCTTCCTTTCGCCGGTTCTCTCGTACTACGGACTGCCCTGGAATGCGAGACCCGAACGCCATGGGCTGGCCCACGTACTGACGAAGCTCTATGGATTTGCTCTTCACGGCGCGATCCGTCTTCGATGGCTGGTGATCGCCGTAACCATCGGCATCATTGCCGTCGCCGGCATGACGGCACTCCGGCTCGGGGCGGAGTTCACGCCGCGTTTGAGCGAAGGCTCTATCGTGGGAAACGTGATTCGATTGGCAGGAGTTGCGATCCCCTCGTCGGTGAACTACAACACGCGCATCGAGCAGCTTCTCCTGGAAGCGTTTCCAGATGAAATCAAGTACGTGTGGAGTCGCATCGGTGTCGCCGAGGTGGCCACCGACCCGATGGGGACCGAACTGACGGACATCTATTTCGCGTTGCATCCGCGCGAACAATGGACGAAGGCCGCGAGCCAGTCCGAGCTTGTGGCCGGGATACAGGAGGCGCTGCACGATTTGCCGGGGCTGAGTGTCGGATTCAGCCAACCCATCGAAATGCGCATGAACGAATTGTCCTCGGGATTGCGTTCCGATGTTGGAATCAAGGTGTTTGGCGACAGCTTCGAGGAACTTGTCCGGGTAGCCGACGATATCCAACGCGTACTGCTTGAAGTCGAGGGCGCTTCCGACATTTCGGTCGATCAGATCACGGGGCAGCCGACGCTGCAGGTGAAGATAGACGCCGAGCGGCTTGCGCGCTATGGCGTGCCGCGTTCCGAGATACTCGGCTTCGTCGAGGCGCTTGGGGGCGTGGAAGTGGGGGCGATCCATGAAGGCCAACGCGTGTTTCCGCTGGTCCTGCGACTTCCCGATCAATTGCGCACAGACTTGGAGGCACTGAAGAATGCGCCCATTCCAACCTCATCTGGAGCGCAGCTTACGTTGCAGCAGGTCGCCGATATTGCGGTGACCGATAGTCCTGCCACGATCAACCGCGAATGGGGCAGGCGGCTCATTCGCGTGCAAACCAACGTCCGCGACCGCGATGTGGCTTCCTTTGTCGCCGAAGCGCAGCGCCGCATCTCTGAAGAGATTTCCCTTCCCCAAGGATACATTATCGAATGGGGCGGGCAGTTCGAGAGCCTTCAGCGCGCCCAACTCCGATTTGCCATCGTCGTGCCACTGACCTTGCTGCTTGTGTTCTTTCTTCTTTACTTCAGCCTCGGCAGCTTGCGCGACGTGCTCATCATCTACACGGGCGTCCCCTTTGCCGCAATTGGAGGCATCTTCGCGCTCTACGTGCGCGGCATCCCGTTCAGTGTCAGCGCCGCTATCGGCTTCATCGCGCTTTCCGGGGTCGCCGTGTTGAACGGTCAGATTATGATTTCGGCCATTCGGGGATACCGAAAGCACGGCCTATCTTTCGTGCATTCGGTGCTGGAGGGCGGCAAGCAACGGCTGCGTCCGGTCCTCGCAACCGCGATTACGGACGCGGCAGGCTTCATCCCGATGGCCTTCTCCACGGGTGTTGGTGCGGAAGTCCAGCGGCCGTTGGCTACCGTGGTCGTCGGCGGCATGATCACAGGCACCTTGTTGACGTTGTTCCTGTTGCCGATCTTGTATCTCGTCATCGCTGGGAGAGCGGAAAAGCATACAAGCGGAGCAGGAGGGAATCCTGTGAAGTGAGCGGGCTGTTGTGGAGAGGACTACGCGCGCTTCTCATTCGCCCCGCAGCGCCAGCATATTCGCAAACGCGCGTAAGGCCCCAGGGTGCAGCTCGCGCAATTGCCGGTACCACGCGAGCGCCGTGTACGTATAGGTTCCTTTCCCGTATCTTGCGAAGAGAAGACTGCCCGGCGGGATCTGCTCGCCGGGATCGTTGCACGCGATCAGCGGCGCAATTTGCGAATCCCACGTGTCCGCGAAATAGAGGCCGCGCTCCTGTATCCAGCCCGACCAGTCCTCTTCGGCGATGGCATTCGGCGTTGTGAACAGCGGATGTTCCGGGACCAGCAACGTTACGGGGGCGTCTTCGTGCGTCACGCGATTTCGCGACAAGTGGATCGGATAGGGTGCAAACTCCGGCTTCCATTCCTCGGTCTTTTGATACATCACGAGGAGATTTCCGCCGCGTTCCACGTAGTCGAGCAAGGCCCTATTGTTCGCGACGAGGTCTTTGCGCACGAGATACGCGCGGATATCGACGATGATCGTCGTGAACTGGTCGAGGCGGGCCGGCGTGAAGTCTTGTATACCGAGCGCCTGATGCGGAATGCGCAGGCGCTCCAGCGTCTTCACAAAGGTGTCGTCGTAACTCTGTACGACGCCCACGCGCGCATGCTCCGGCGTCTTCACATCCACAAGCCGCGCGGTGGCCATATGTGGAGACAGGTCGCCTTCCACGACCGCGTTGATGAGGTAATCGCGCGGTTGCAGTTCTTCGTTGACCTTCGCGACAAACGACACGACATGTTGTTGGTCTTCCGCGTCTATCGAAAAGGCCACGCGCGGTTGTTCGACCGTCAGACCCGGCGCGATAGAAAGGGCCAGGGTGCCGTCGCACGGCCCCGGACTGCGATTTGTGAGCACCACGTCGAATGCCGTCTCCTTGTCTTCGCCGCGTCGCACGAGGAGTGGCGCATTGAGAAAGGCGACCTCCACCTTCGGCGCTATGTCCAACGTGAGCGGCACGCGAAGCTCTATTTCGGTGTCTGTGCCCGTTGGTTTGACGCGCGCCACAACCGCGATCTGCGGTTCCATGAAATGCGCATCGAAAAGATGGTCCGCGTTTGGCACGGTGACTGCCGCCGATTCGGGGACATTCACTACCAACTCCGCGGTTAGGCGCTCCGAGTCCGTCCGTTGGATATCCCGCGGTTCCGTCGCTTCGAACGGCGAGCCGCTCGTGGGCTCAATCCGAAACGAGACCGAATCGACGTCTGCGTCTTCGAAGTCCGACACCGTCGCAACCAGCGAGGTCTTCTGACCGGGCACGAGCATGCGGTCGTCCACCTCGACGGATAGGCGCAGGTCCATGGCCAGCGCGGCAGCGCGGTTGAGCTTTACCGCGTAGCGCTCGAAGGTGGTGGAGCGAGTCTGGACCGCGTTGGCGGCAGCCGCCTCCTGCAACAATTTCGGCTTCAGCGAAGCGCGAGTTTGCTCAGGGCCAATGCCGCGCCAGAGGCCGGGCGCAAACCCCTCGGTACGCTGCCCTTCGCCCGTGTGCAAGCGATCGGGCACATGTTGAGCGAACAAGCTGCCGCCCGGCGCGGGAAGTTGATACGATGGCGGTGCAGGTTGCGGCGTCTCTTTGACCAACGTGTAGGTGGCCGAAGCGTTCCCTTGCAGGTACCGGTCGATGAAGAAGCCCATGCCTTGCGACTTGTGCACGTCCAACGCGCTCGCCGCGATCTCCGCATAGGTCTGCCCGCGCCAATGCTCCATCTCATTGAAGTTCACCGTAACGGCGCTTGGTTCGGGTTCCCACAGGCGCAGATACAACGCGGCTGGGCGCCACGGTTGCAGGCCCTCGTCGCGCAATTCGGGGAAGCGGCTCGCATCGCCCGCTGCGTCGAAGGCATCCTGCAATGCCGCGCCGATTGCCTGGTGATGTCCGTGGTCCTTTTGCGTGCCGTGGTTCGAGATGATGACGTCCGGTTGTGTTTCGCGAATGACGCGCACGAGACGTTTCACGGTTTCGTCGCGACCCCACACCTCAAAGGCTTCCTCTGGCGATTTCGAGAATCCGAACTCGGGCAGGTTGAGGAAATGCAGTTCCGCGCCGGTGATCGTCGAAGCGCGCATCATTTCTTTCGTGCGGATAACGCCGAGCGCGTTGTACAACTCCGGCCCAATCTCGTTTTGTCCGCCCTCGCCGCGCGTCGCGATGACTGCAATCGTCGCGTAACCGAACTTGCGCCGGTACA
>JBHEKO010000022.1:0-25171 GCA_041859475.1 Candidatus Hydrogenedentales bacterium | reverse complement strand
CCTTTGAACCCCATATCCTCGTAAAACCAAACGCCGTCCGGAGTCCCCTCTTCCGCGAACAGGATTTCCATCAAGTCTACGGTGAGTTGCGCATACGTGTCCACCATGTCTCGAATCCAATCCGGGTCGACGGCCATGCCCATGAGCATGTATTCGTGCCCACAGACGGGATGCATCAACTCGAAAACATTGCATCCGCACCACGCGAAGAAACGGTTCCGAGCGGCGGCCTCGTGCTTGATTCGGCGGTAGGCCCCGAAGTCGATGCGCTCGCGCTCCGCCTTCAGATACGGCTTGATATGTTCTTCCCACCCATCGCGGTCTTTCACGAGGAAGTCGACATGTTCCGGGGTGGTATCGTGCAGTTTGTGGCGGCGCAGCACGGCCCCGTTTCCGTCGCGCACGAGAATGGTCTCCTCGGTTTCTTCGATGAGTTCGGGCTCGAAATCGAGTTTCGCCATGGAATTGAACGGCCAGCACAATTGGAGGTCGAATCCGAAGTGGTCTTCCATCGACTCCATGGGCATTACATGGCCTTCCGAGCTCCATTTCTTCTGGGTATCTCCCCAGAAATGCTCGAACACGCCTATCCGATCCACGGGTTTGCGCTTCAGGATGTTGTGGATACGTTCGATGCTCGTCATCATGAGTACTTGGGTTCCCCTCCGACGCCCAATACCTCGCGTTTCCGATCGAGGTAATGAAGGTAATGCGACAGCGGCACATCCGCCGGGACTCGATGGTCTACGCCCGGTATGAAGCCCCCTGCTTCGACACATGGTCTCAGGCGCTCGAGTTCGGTGTCAATAGCCGCGCGCGATTCCGCAAGTTTGCGCTTGCAGACGCCCCCCCAGAGCTTCACACGCTTTCCGTACTTCTTGCGAAGCATACAGGGATCCGTGCCCGCATGCACCTCCACGGGAAACATGGTGTTCATTCCGTTGTCTAGAAAGGTATCTATGATGGGCAAGATGTTGCCGTCGGTATCCGTCGTGTATACGCAGCAACCATGGCCGACGAGAAGATCGGCGATACGCCGGTACCACGGACCGGCGACACGCCGAAAGAATTCGGGCGGCACGATGGGGCCCATGTTGAAGCAGATGTCTTCCCAGCCCATACAGAAATCGACTTGCGTGCGCGACAGCACGCGTTCGAGCACCGCCACTGTGCACGCTCCGAACGTGTCCACAATGTGGGTCAGCAGTTCGGGGTCTTCGTAGGCCATCGTGGCGATTCGTTCGAAGCCGATGAGATTTCGAGGCACGCCGAGCAGGCTGCCTCCGTATACGCCTATGGGTTTGCCGGTTTGTACGGCCGTTTTGAGCGAATCTTCGAAACCGATCCAGCGATCGTGATGATTGGGGTCGAGCAACGGGAGATAGGGTATCCAGGAGGCGCGGTCCTTTACCGGGAAGTCGATGAAATGAGGGATAGAGCGATCGCCTTCTTTGTTGATTTGCGCAATGCACCCCAGCTCGTCGCGATAGATGAAATGGTCGTCGGTCTCTGAGATTAGCGCGAGGTCAAATCGAGCGACCGGGTTCGAGTTCGGGCTGAGCATGTGCCAGCTTTCGATTCCGAAATAGTCGTACGCGGACGCCTCGTCGACAACGTGGCTCGGCATGCCTTGTTGCCGCCAGACTTCCAGGGTGCGATCCCAATAGCCAAACTCGAAGTTGGGCCGTAACTCCACTTCCTGGAAGAACATGGTGCGACGAAAGCGCTCGCGCACCGTCAAGGCATCGGTGTTGGCCTCCGCACTCGCGGGAGCGCACACTGGGCTCGTTAACATCGTCTGAATCTCGGCGTAGTCCATGCCGTTTACATCCTCCCCCGTTCGGATGATATACTCCTGCCTCAAAATGTAATTACAGCGTCGGCCTGCTTGAGAAGTTAGCTGCATGGTGTTTCCGGCGCGCCCCATGCTAGCCTCGAACCGCAATGGGGAATAATCATGACTTCGCGTGAACGTGTCGTCAAGGCACTTGAATTTGAAGGCCCGGACCGAGTGCCCCGAGACCTCTGGACGCTGCCCGGCGTTCGCCTTCAGCGACCCGGCGAACTGAAGCGGATGCAAGAGCAGTTTCCTTCGGATATCGTCAGCCCCCACTTTCGTTACGGCAAATCGTTGCGAAGCAAGGGGACCGAGGGCGTTGTAGGCACGTACACCGACGAATGGGGCTGCGAGTGGTCAGTAGCCGAGGCCGGCGTGTCTGGCGAAGTGAAGAATCCGCCGCTGGCGCATTGGGAGGCATTGGACGGTTACTCACCGCCGTGGGAGCTTCTGGAAGGTGTTGACCTCTCGGAGACGAACAGCCATTGCGAGTCTTCCGAAGGGTTTGTGCGCGCGGGCACGCACGTACGCCCTTTCGAGCGCATGCAGTTTCTTCGAGGCACGGAAAACCTATTGACGGATATCCTGATGCAAACGGACGAATTCTTCCGGCTGCGCAACATGATCCATGACTTCAACCTGCGCGAGATGGAAATGTGGGCGATGACGAAAGTCGACGCCATCAGCTTTATGGACGATTGGGGCGCGCAGGGAAGCTTGTTGATCGACCCCGAATTGTGGCGCGAACTGTTCAAGCCCATGTACCGCGAGTATTGCGAGATCGCGAAAGGCGCGGGCAAGTATGTCTTCATGCATTCGGACGGCCACATTCGCGCTATTCTTCCGGACTTGATCGAAATCGGCGTCGACGCCGTCAACAGTCAATTGTTTTGCATGGACATTGAGGAACTCGGCCGGACGTTCAAAGGAAAGATCACGTTCTGGGGGGAGATTTGCCGTCAACGGATACTGCCATTCGGAAACGTGAACGACGTACGGAACGCCGTGAGTCGAGTCCGGCGGGCATTGGACGATGGACAAGGCGGGGTCATCGCGCAGTGCGAATGGGGAGTCATGGACCCATATGAGAATATTGCGACAGTGTTCGAGGCCTGGGAAGAGTCTCTGGAAGTTATGTAGGACAGCCCTAATCGGTGATACAGATCGGTCTCAGCGAAGCCAGGGACGATTGGAACGTGCAGCAGGGCATGGGGAGGGGGTTTGAAGGAGGTTCGAGCAACTGTGTAGTCTGTGCGGAGCCGGTTGCTCGTCAGGGCAATCTCGATGGGGGTTCTATAGACGGGAAGGGGGAGTACTATGCATCCGGACCAACGCCGATGGCTCGTGCTTCTGGCTGGAATCTGCTCGAATCTCTGCCAAGGATCCGCATATGCGTTCAGCGTGTATGCCAAACCGCTTATGGGATTTCTGGGGTGCGACAAAGTTGCCATAGGCTGGGCGTTCACGATCAATGTGGGCTTCCTCGCTATCGGTACCATCGTCGCAGGAAAACTGGCCGATTCGAAAGGACCGCGTATAGTGGTCCTAGTCGGCGGCCTCATCTTCGGGTGCGGCTTGCTCCTAGCCGGTCTCGGCGTGAAGAGCCTACTCTGGATCTATCTGACCTACGGTCTGATGCTGTCGTTGGCCAGCGGCGCGGCGTATGGCGCGACAGTCGGCGCTAGCGTGAAATGGTTCCCGGACAAGCGAGGTCTGGCTTCCGGCATCGTGGTCGCCGCGCTCGGTTTCGGACCGGTGATTATCGCCCCGGTCGCCCAGAAACTCATTTCGCTGTATGGCATTCTCGCAACCTTCCAAATCTTCGGTGTGGTCTTCATGGTCGTCATCTGCGCGGCATCCTGGTTCATCACCAGTCCGCCCAAGGATTACGTCCCGACAGGTTTCGTCCCGAAGGTGCCGCAAGGCGGAACCCCGGCGGTCAACATGACATGGACCCAGATGCTGGGCCAGGGGCGCTTCTGGCTCCTGTACGTCCTTTATGTCTGCGGAGCGTTCTCGGGGTTGCTGATCATCAGCCAGATGAAGCCGTTCGCCGTGGAATTGGCAAAGCTGGATGATATGAAAGCCGCATTGGTCGTGAGCATCCTGGCGGCGGCGAACGCAAGCGGCCGCGTGGTATGGGGAGCGGTCTCGGACCGGATTGGCCGCTACTTGTCGCTGGTGTTCATGTTCCTTATCACCGCTGTGGCCATGTTCCTGATGACCAAGTTCGCGGGAAGTTCGTCCACCCTGATCCCGCTGGTGGTCTTCATCGGGCTGTGCTACGGAGGATATCTGGGGCTCTTCCCCTCGATGTGCGCCGACGCATTCGGGCCTAAGAACCTGACGCTCAACTACGGACTGCTGTTCTCGGCCTTTAGCATCGCGGGCGCCTTGGGGCCATACGTCGGAGCCAAATTCGCCAAGGAACCCAACACGGCGTTCGTTATCGCAGGCATCATATGCTGCTTTGGGTTGGTGCTAGCCTTGCTGGGGAACAAGTTCGTCAAGAAGACCGCGTAGTGGATTGTGTCGGTTGATTTTGCGAGCTGTAACGCCGGTTTGCAGCCGGCCCTTTGTCCAAACGCAGGACTTCGCGACTCCCAATTTCGGTTGAAGCGACCTACAATCTGCGATCAACGTAGGGCTGCTGATCGTCACTATCTCGATTATTGAAAATGACGTGAAATAGCGGTATTTGTAGCGACCTAAAGAGAGCCGTTGGAAAGAGGAACCGAGTACCTCTCTCCCACTCCCGCGTGGGATAGCTCCCGGTAGCTGGTCAGGCAGAGACAAATAGAATGCCCCGGCATTCCTTCCGTCGAAGGGATGCCGGGGCAATTTCCCCCGGGTGAAATCTTGCCGCTGGCAGTTTGGTAAGCGCTAGGCGCTCCCAAGCTCTGCTTCGCAAGCAAGCTCTACGCACGGGCCATTTCGGGGAGACTCCGCCTCGCGACTCCCAATATTTGGTCTTAGCTGCAAGGCTGTCCTGGTGACATAGGTGGGATGTGAAGGCTTGGGTTGGCCGAACAGCGCGGTCAGATGGGTAAGGTAGGTGTTCATCGGTCTGACCCGCCATCCTCGCCGAGAGTCGTAACATCCCCCCGGTTATGGTCTTCGCATTTGTCCAGTACGTTCCGTACCAGCTCTAACAGAACCGGTTTTTCAACCGGCTTTGCCACATAGGTGTAGCCGTTGAGGGCTTTGCTTGCCCTCGCCGACACATCGACCCCAGCGCCCGACATGGCGATTATCGGAAGATCCGGAAATTCGTCATGTAGAATCGTCAAGGTCTCGATACCTTCCTGTTCCGGCATCATAATGTCTGTGATGACCAGGTCTGGACGCTCATGTCGGCAGATGTCCACGCCAACTTTCCCATTCTCCGCGTCCCACACTTCATGGCCGTCTTGCTCCAAAATCAAGCGAAATGTCAGACGAAGGACCGGCTCGTCATCGATAACTACGATCCGTGACATCCCTTCGCTCCCCTCGTGACTCAATTACGGCCTTGCCCCCCGGCTAGTGCTTTGGGCGGAGTGTACCCGTCGTGCTTTTCGGCACGCTCCCCCGGGGAGGCGTTTTCAACTCGACCGGCAGGACCATCCAGACCCATACTCGGTCACCACGACTCATATAGAGCAGGTTGCGTGCCAATCTTTTAATATCGACTCAAGTATTCATAAGTTATTTTATTTCAACAAGTTATATTTTGAATCCCCATTGGGACGGCGAGGTATGTTGTCCTAGCTCATGTCCATGTGGACATGTATGCTCAGGACATAAGTGTCTCTATCCGAGGTAGTGCAGACCTAGGCGGAGCGTTGCGGTGCTGACTTTCATGAAATCCGGACGCCTTTAGGTTCCCAAAAAGCCTAGGGATAAAGCCAGTCCGTGGACCAAGTTGCCGCGCCTTCCCGGCGATAGACCAGCCGCTGGTGAAGTCGAAATGGCATTTCGAGCCAGAACTCGATCTCGTCAGGAATGACGCGATAGCCGGACCAGAACTCGGGCCGGGGTACGGTCCCAAAGCCAAACTTGATGGCGTACTCGGCGGCGCGCCGCTCCAGTTCGAAGTAGCCTGTAAGGGGTTGGGACTGTTTCGATGCGTAGGCCCCAATCCTGCTTTGGCGGTCGCGGGATGCGAAGTAGGCGTCGGCCTCTTCTGGAGTTACGGGTTCGACGCGGCCGGAGACACGGATCTGCTTGCCGATGGGGGTCCAATAGAAGCACAAGGCAGCTCGTGGATTCTCCGCAAGTTCGCGGCCCTTCTGGCTGCCGAGATTCGTATAGAAGACGAAGCCGCGGTCATCGAATGCCTTCAGCAACACCATGCGGGCTGAAGGCTCTCCCCCTGCCGTTGCGGTGGCGAGACAAACGGCAGTTGGCTCTCGAAGGCCACAGGCCTTGCCCTCTTCAAACCACTTGTCAAAAAGCTCGATGGGATTCTCCAGGACTTGTATCGACATCAGCACTTCTCCAACGCCTCCCCCTCGGACGGCGATTTACTTATTAAGGAAGCCCAGCCTGGAGTCTCTCCATCGGAGAACCCGGACAGGGCGCATATCATAGCAGCCTATCCGCATCGTGGCATAGCCCGCTGCATTCGTAAGAACGCAACCAGTGGCGAACTGCTCTGGAAAGACCACTTCTCAACGTATCTCCGCGATGAGATACTCCCCATTCGCCACACGTGGCATCGCAGGTCAGAAGCACGGCAAGGAGCGCGCGCGCTCTTCGGGGATTGACTGGAATGAGCATCGCCCTGCCCGGATTGGCCCAGGGCAGGGCGCATAGTGATCGGCCCCACTCTGTAGGGACGAGACTGCTAACCCGCGATAGCGGCGGCTTCTTGGGGTTGCTCGGAAAGCTTCTTGACCAGCCACGCGGTGTCGCGTGCGATCACCAGTTCTTCGTTTGTGGGGATCACGAAGACCTTGGTCGGCGAATCGTCGGTGGTGATCGTCTTCTCGTTCTTGGCGTTGCGTTCGGGGTCGATCTTCACCCCGAGATGGGTGGCGTTGGCCAGCATGCGTGCGCGCATCTCCGAATCGTGCTCGCCGATACCGCCAGTAAAGACAATCGCATCGACTCCGTTTAGCGCCATGGTCGAACCGCCGATGAACCTGGAAGCGCGATACGCGAACATTTCCAGGGCCAAGGTGCAGTTCTTGTCGCCTTCCCTGCTGAGGGCTTCGATTTCGCGGACGTCGTGGTGGTGGCAAATCCCTTCGAAGCCGCTGTGCTTATTGAGAATCTTGTCCACTTCGGGAGCGGACATTCCGAGCTCTTTGATCATGAAAATGGGAATATACGGATCGAGGTCTCCGGGGCGCGTGCCCATCATCACGCCCGCTAGCGGCGTCAAGCCCATCGTGGTATCAATGGATTTTCCGCCGGCCACCGCCGTGATGCTGCTTCCGTTGCCGAGGTGGCATGTGACTATCTTCGTTTCTTCAATGGGCTTCCCCAGGAGCTTGGCTGCCTCGCGCGAAACGTATCGATGCGACGTGCCGTGAAATCCGTACTTGCGTATCCCGTGCTTCAGGTAGAAATCTTCGGGAATCGCATACCTAAATGCCTTCTCGGGGATTGACCGGTGAAACGCCGTGTCAAACACGGCCACTTGGGGCGTGTCTTTGAATGCCTCGGTGCACGCGCGAATACCAAGCAGGGCCGGTGGATTGTGCAAGGGCGCGAGCTTGGCGCACCGTTCGATGCCCGCGAGTACAGCATCGTCAATGAGGGCGGAGTTCGAGAATTCCTCGCCGCCGTGGACGACGCGATGGCCAATGCCCGCGATTTCGGAAATGTCCTTGATGACGCCGCAACGGTCGCTTCGAAGCAGATCGCAAATCATGTTGATGGCGACGTTGTGGTCTGGAATGCTCAAGTCACCGGGATCGCCGAAGTATTTCGCGGCGCAGCGAGGGTCATGCACGAGACAGCAACCGCACTTGACGTCGGCGTGCTGCAAGCCGATTCGCTCGACCATACCGTGAGCCAGTTCGCGGTCGGAGCCGTTCACCTCATAGATCTTGAACTTCACCGAGGACGAACCGCTATTCAACACCAAGATCTTCATTGACTAAACTACCTTTATCCTTTAAGGACGGGTACGGCCTAGGTGGCCGCCGCCCCCATTTTCGCCTGGATCGCCGTCACCGCGGCAACTCCGACGATATCATCCGCGCTACACCCCCTGGACAAATCATTCGCTGGAAGCCGAAGGCCTTGGACAATCGGGCCATAGGCGTTGGCTCCGCCCAAACGTTCGACGAGCTTGTATGCGATGTTACCCGAATTCAGATCCGGAAAAATCAGCACTTTCGCTTTCCCCGCCACTTCACTTGTGGGCGCCTTGCGTTTTCCGACCGCTTCCACCAGCGCCGCGTCACCTTGGAGCTCACCGTCAATCCGAACCGGCGAGTCCGCTCCAAACCGCTCTTTGGCCATAGCCTGGGCCAACTGAGTCGCTGCGACCACCTTCTCCGTCAGGTGACTCTTGGCCGAGCCTTTTGTGGAATAGGAGAGCATGGCCACCGTGGGATCAATTCCGAAACTCATGGCCGTCTGAGCCGTGCACACGGCAATTTCAGCGAGTTGCTCCACGTTAGGATCTTCAACCAACCCGGAGTCGGCGAAAAGATAGGTATCCTCTCCCAGCGTCATGAAAAAGAAACTAGACACGGTCTTGATGCCCGGAGCGGTGCGTAGAATCTGCAAAGCGGGGCGTAACGTATCTCCAGTCGAGTGGATCGCTCCAGCAACCAGTCCGTCCCCTTTCTTCTTGTGAACCATCATGATTCCGTAAGGAATCGGCTTGAGCATTGCGGCACGTGCTTCCTCAAGGCTGAGGCCTTTAGACTTTCGCATCTCGAAGTAATCGTGAACGAACTCGTCCAGGTTTGGCGCAACTGATGGGTCGACGATCTCGAATTTGCCGTCAGCCCCGATGCGTTTCAAATCTGTTTCAATCTGCCCCCTGTTGCCCACAAGCACAACTTCGGCAACTCCGAGCTTGCGAATCTTAACTGCCGCTTGGAGCGTCCGCTCGTCTTCTGCTTCTGGAAGGATTACCGTCGCAGGGTGCTGATGGGCGCGTTCATACAGGCTCTCTATAAACGACATGCGTAAATTTTACCTTACTTAATTCTATACTCAGTACTTTTCCCCACACAAATGCAGCGGAAATGGATGCACAAACCGTGCCAGCCCAAAAATGCGGTACCAATCACGTTAAGACATTATACCAAAATGAGTTATAAAATGGAAACAAAGTGGAGGCGCGGTCACTGATGACCGCCAGTACACAAATGCGCATTACACTTATGTATTAAGAAGTCTCAATCACTTGGACGCGATATTTGGTAGGACTTCAACTTCTGATACAACGTATTGCGGGCAATTCCAAGATGGCGCGCCGTCTTTGCCATATTCCAATCCGTTTGTTTCAAGAGCGCGATGATCTGTTCGCGTTCCGACAAACCTCCGGCCTCGGTTCTCCAGGCCGTGTCGCCACTTCCCGACGGCTGAACGACATGCCTGTGCAGTTCGGGCGGGAGGTGCTTGGGTAAGATATGCGAATCGTGGCATACGATGAAGGCGCGCTCCAGACAGTTCTCCAGTTCGCGAACATTACCAGGCCACGGATAGGTCATAAGGATTTCCATGGTTTCCGGTGCAGCCCCCGCCACTTCCCTTTTGAAGACCTTGTTGTGCCTGCGCAGGAAATGCTCGACGAGAAGCGGAATATCCTGACGCCGCTCACGCAGTGGAGGCAGATGGATGCGGACTACGTTCAGCCGGTAGTACAAGTCTTGCCGGAACTCACCCTTCCGAATCTTGTCTTCCAAGTCTTGATTAGTAGACGCGATAACGCGCACGTTGGTGCGCACGGGAGTAGACGAGCCGACTCGTTCAAATTCCCGCTCCTGCAAAACGCGCAAGAGGCGTAACTGAAGACGGGGCGAAATATCGCCGATTTCATCCAAGAGGATGGTACCGCCGTCGGCGGCTTCGAAGCGGCCGATTCGGTCCTTTATGGCGCCTGTAAATGCCCCGCGCACGTGGCCAAAAAGCTCGCTCTCCAAAATATCTTCGGACAGGGCAGCGCAGTTGACCTTCAGAAACGGGCCGTTGGCACGCGGACTTGCATGGTGGAGCGCAGCGGCAACCAGCTCCTTCCCCGTTCCGCTCTCTCCGCAGATGAGCACCGTGCTGTCGGTCTCGGCGAGTTCGCGTATGAGGCTAAAGATCTCTTGAATGCGCTGGCTCTTGCCGATCATGTCGCGATACTGTTGGCTGTCTTCAACTTGCTGCTCAAGCCGGGTGAGGCGGGTCATGTCGCGGATCATCATCACTGCGCCTTTGAAGACGCCGCCCTCGCTGCTGATCAGAGGCATGGTGCTCACGAGAAGGATGCGCACGTCGTCCCGGCTTCTTCGCAGCTCGATGCGGCGATCCACAACGGGATTCCTGGTACGAAGCGTTTCCTCCAGGGCCTCGCGGGCTGAATCGAACCCGTCGCGAATGGAAGCAAAGGGCTTTCCGCTCAAGGCACACGAAGGAAGACCGAGGATTCCCGCCGCAGCGGGATTGACTTGGCGCACGGACATATTGGCATCGACCGTGATGATGCCTTCGTTGACGCTATTGAAGATCGCTTCAAGGTCGCTCCGGAATATATCCATCTGTTTGGCGAAGTGGTCGCGCTCATCGGCCAAGGCCTTTTGTTCGAGGGCGAGCCGGGTGACGCGCTGCAAGGAGGACCGCGTCACGGGTTTCGGCAGGTAGTCAAAGGCGCCCAGGCGGACGGCTTCCGCGGCTGTCTCGACATTAGGTTCGCCGGTTATCATGATAACCTGACACTTGAGCCCGCGCTCGCGAACAGAGCGCAGGAGATCCACGCCGGTCTTCCCGGCAAGAATGATGTCGGTGATCACTAAGTCCACGACGCCATTGTTGAGATGGCTCAAGGCTTGATTATAGTCGGCGGCGGGCAGCACCTCGTGACCTTCCTGAGTCAGGAACTCACCAAAGGTCAACCTAAGTACCGCCTCGTCCTCAACGAGTAGAATTCGAGCCATACACCATCCTAATCCGTCACTGCCGGGGTGGAAACCCAGCCGTTATCGAGGGGAAGTTCCACATGAAACCGGGCAAATTTCCCGAACTCGCTCTCTACCGTAATCCGTCCCCCGTGGTCTTTGACGATTCCGTCCGACACGGACAGGCCTAGGCCCGTCCCAACCTCTCGGCTCTTGGTCGTAAAGAACGGATCGAACAATCGGTCCATGTGAATGGGGGCAATCCCGCATCCGTGATCCTCGACCGTCAGCCGCAACCATGGCCGCGCGTCCACTTGCTGTTGCTTGGCCGTGATGTGCAGGACCTTATCCGCATCCACGCCGGGGTACTTTTCGTCAAGGGCGTGCAAAGCGTTGATGATCAGATTCATGAGAACCTGCTGCATCTGCTCGCTTCGGCACTTGACCTTGGGCAAATCTTCGGAGACCTCCACGTTCAAGCGGACGTGGGACTTGGCGATCTTCTTGCGGCTCAAGGACAAAACGGCGTCCACAATGTCGAGCAGGCGGGCCGGGCTGTGAGATTCGCGATCTTGCCGGGAGAAGGTCAATAGATTCTGGACGATGCGGGCAATTCGTTCGGCTTCGGAACGAATCAACTCCGCGAACTGCCGATCCTTGGGACGGTCGGCAAGTACCTGAATTAGGATATCCGCGCAGTTGATGATGCCGTTCAAGGGATTGTTGATCTCGTGGCCCACGCCCGCGGCCAATTCGCCAATCGACGCGAGCTTGGAGGCCTGGATGACCTTGCTCTCGGCGTCGCGGCGCTCGACCATTTCGGCGAGGGCGGCCGCTATGGCGGTGATCAAGTCGCGTTCCTGGGGAAGGAATGGATCGCAGTGGCTTACGGGGCGCTCGAGGTAATCGACTTCGACTTCGCCCCGCTTACGGCCAGCAACCACGATATCGGCGACCATGCGCCACGGCGTCTCCACGAAGTCCGCGTGGCGATGCGCCTCGCCGTCGAAGCGGACTACTGTCCCAATCGCTTCGGGACGCGCAAAGGCAGTCCGGATCTCGTCGGACACCCTACGGCAAATCTCCGGCATGTCTTGGCCGGAGCGGATAATTTCGCCCACACGGTAGAGGCTGGAGATTTCCATGTTCCGCTTGTTGAGGTCGCGGAACAGCCTGTCTTTCTCTTCCTGGTTTCGCTTGCGCGCCGTGATGTCGTGAAGGATTGCCGTGAAGATACGGCGATCGCCCAGAGAGACTTCACTTATGCTGATTTCGAAGGGGAAAATGCGACCACTCTTGTGGCGGCCTTCCAGTTCCCGAACCAGGCCGATGATATGCTTTTCGCCTGTATCGCGATACCGCGCCAAGTGATGGTCATGCTCGCCGCGCGCGGGGTCGGGCATGAGTTTGGCTACGTTCTGGCCGATGATTTCCGCGGAAGAATAGCCGAACATGCGCTCCGCAGCGCGATTGAAATGCTCGACCGTCCCCTGGTCATCGATTGTGATAATTCCATCGACAGCCGATTCGACGATAGCCTGCGTCCACGTGCTGCTGTCACGCTTCGAGTCGTCCACCGTTGCAGCTTTCCGTCGTTTTGGCATGGCAATCGCCCAGCGTCCCGTTTCCTTGGTCGGGGGAAATCGAGGAGTTGAACAAACAACTCCCACTTCCCCTGAGAGTCTTGAACGCGCTATCCGCGGTGGACGTGCATCCCTTTCAAGGCGTACACCATCGCGCCGCTATCAGGTTGTGGGCGCTGTCTTCTAGGTTGTGTCGATATCCCACCTACGATGCCCGCACCTATGTCCGTGCACATTGTAAACGAATGTGGAAGCAACTGCAATTCTGTCAGTTGTGGCATTTTATGTCGGACTCTAAACGAAGGATCGTGAAGCGGGAGACACAACAGCGGTACACTTGTGTATGAGCCGCTTGTGATGCAGTGAACGGATCTGTGAATCGCGCACGAAATCCAGCGTATCAGGGAATGGCCGAGGCCACGATTCGGAGGGCAAATGTGTAGTCTATCACAGGCTTTAGGAGCTCTTCGCAGAGCGATTTCAGGACACTTTCGCTCAGCCGGTGAGAAGCGACGGCCTTCCTATGGCGCTCGTCGTGCCTGAATGCCCAAAGTACCTCCGCGGCATAGGCTGGCTGACAGACTTCCTTCTTTGGGCGTCCTCGCGCAATCTGGCTCAGCGCCTTTGACCTCCTATCCGCCACGGACCCCGCAAGCGGAGACTTTTCTCCAGTAAGTTCGTGTGCCAGCGTCGTTGCCGGGGCTACCGACAACTTAGGGAGCAGCCACCGCTCAAGCTCCTCCTCAAGCACTCCAGCCAAGATAAAGTCCTCGGGGGGTGCAGGTCCCCCACTCTTGAGGAGTCGAAGCATCTGTCGCGAGCGCGCGGAGAAGTTGTCGAATCCTGGAATCCACTCGTCCAACGTCTTGCCCACGGGATCGGGCAACTCAAGTTGCAGGGTTACCCCATCGACCTCATCTAGGACTTCGAAGCGGCCGCCATGGATTTCCGTAATCGCTCTTCGGATGGAGGCAGGATACGGCGACTGCGCCTTGAGGAATGGCTTTCCGGAAATCGCACACATGATTTCGACACACCGCTTCGCGGGGTCGCAGTCTGCGATGAGGGTGAAAGTCCCGCCCTGCGGCAATGAGTCGATGGCGAGGCGGCCAGCATTCGCAAACGAGGAGGAGGCGTGGCCGCGGCGTAGCACAATAGGGGGAATATCGTCCGCGACAGTCACGTCCAGATCGATTCTTCGCTCGCCAAGAGCCTCTTTGACTTCGTCCATGGCGTCGGCGATCAGCGCTCGAAGGTCGCTGGGCTCCTTAGCCTTTCTGCTGTCGTCACTATATGCGAGTGCGGACTCCAGGGCATCAAGCACGTCCCGAATGGCCTGCGCGCGAGGCAAGCCGCTTTCCCCTCCAGCCAGCATACGCAACTTCTCTTCCGCCGCATACACCGGGGCACAGATTCGCTCCAGGTTGAGGCGCTCCTTCGGAATCACGCGTATGCCTTTCAACCTGAGCGAAAGCGAGGAAGAAGCCCGGTCGATTCTTCCGCCCCGCGTGCCAATCGTCCATTGTTCCTCTATGGTCGAAAACGGAAGCGCAACGCCGAAGCCAAAGTCTACGAACTCGGGAAAACGGCCCGGGCCATCGATAGAGAGAGCGAAGAATGGCACGTCGCCGTCAATATCTATATCCCACGCGAGCTCGGCATCATGCTCCAAGACGGCGCTGGCCAAGAGCGCCCGGACCAGGACTTGGATCTGCACAGGGTCACCAATGCACATTCGGCCGTCGAACTGCGTAGATACCGGTTTCTCGCGGCCCGAGGCCCGCGCAATGGATTCGGCTACGCGGTCGAGGGAATACTCGGTGTAGGCTGGCGGTCGATGCAATTCAACGCAATCCCTGACGGCCCTCATGACGGAGAGCGCCTCTACTTCGTGGAAATTGCCATTTCCTCTTGGAGATGAGAGGTATTCCCGCGCCATACTCAGGGCCGGTTCGATAAGGTCTATAGCATTAAGCATGCGCCCATTGTAGCCAATTGAACGGAAGCAAGGCAGCCTTCTTGGTGTCCCGGTGCCGTTGTGGTGGAGGTTTCTGGACCGCTCACCACCACAACATCACCACGAAGACACCAAGAATCGGACATGGAGTTGGAGCTGAAAGGCAATTAAAAGGACGGGAATTATGGGCACGGAGGCGATAGCCTATACGAAAACAGGCTCATGTGTTACTGTTATGTAGGATGCCAAATTTGGCCACAGACAAGTTCTGTTGCACAAATCGACTCTCGTGCATGGAATCCGCAGGAGGAAGCATGGCCCTCTCTGAGCATTTCTACAAGGATGTCCTCGACAACTTGTATGACGGTGTTTACTTCGTCAATCGAGAGAGGCTGATCACGTATTGGAATAAGGCCGCAGAGCGGCTAACCGGGTACACCGCCGCGGAAGTTGAAGGGCGCTGTTGTCGCGATAACATACTCATGCACGTCACGGACGAAGGGCAATCGCTTTGCAACGGCATATGTCCATTGATGCAGACGATGAACACGGGGCGCAGGGGCGAGGCGGAAGTCTACTTGCACCACCGCGACGGACATCGCGTACCGGTGAGCGTGCGGGCAATGCCCATGGAAGACGCAGTGGGCAATATTATCGGCGCGATTGAAGTCTTCAACGACAATTCGAGGTCACTCGCCATCAAGCGCAGAACGGAAGAACTGCACAAGTTGGCGATGTTGTGCCCGCTCACGGACGCGGGGAATCGCCGATTCGCGGAGAGTACTATCGATGCGAAGTTGGCGGGACTCTCGGAAAGCGGGCTTGGCTTTGGGATTCTGTTCATGGACGTGGACAGGTTCAAGAAGGTCAACGACAGCATTGGCCATGCAGCCGGAGACCAAGTCCTGCGCATGGTTTCCCAGACATTGATTCATAGTCTGCGAGACAGGGACACAGTTTGCCGCTGGGGAGGCGAGGAGTTTATCGGGATTCTCGATCATGCGGATGCCCGCGCTGTGGGCATTGCTGCAGAACGGTGCAGGGTCCTGGTTGAACAGGCGGCGGTCCCCTTCGAGGACCGATTCCTAAGGGTCACCGTCTCCGTGGGGGCCACGCTCGCACTGCCTTCCGATACGAGGCAATCGCTCATCGATCGCGCGGATGGCCTGATGTACCGAAGCAAAACAGCCGGAAGGAACTGCGTTTCTTTCGGATAGACTCCGTCCACTTCTCTGTGCGACTATGAGATAATCAAAAACCAAGGGGGAGATGGTCTCATGCATATTTACGGGACGAAGTATTCTGTCAAGGATTTGCGGCGCCGGGTAGGCAACATGGATCAGATCGCCGGGATACGGTTGGTCCAACTCGACAATGGCAACGAACGTCCCGCGCGGGCGGCCTTGATACATACGGGCTCCGGCCTCGAATTCACGGTGTTGATCGACCGCTGCCTCGACATTTCAAGCGCCTCTTTCCAAGGCAAGGCTCTGGGCTGGCGCTCGACGACGGGTGACGTTGCTCCCGCCTACTTTGAACCCGAGTGGATACGCTGGCTTCGCAGCTATTTCGGCGGTCTCGTTACCACGTGCGGTTTGACGAACGTTGGCGCGCCCACGATGGACAGCGCCATCTTCGGCAACGGTCTCCACGGACGAATCGGAAACACGCCAGCCCGCGACGTGAAGGTCACTCAGGAGTGGCAGGGCGACGATTATATCTTGAGCGTGACCGGGACCATGCGAGAGACGGCGGTATTTGGCGAGAATCTGACACTGACGAGAACGGTGTCGACGAAACTGGGGGCCACTTCGTTTGCCATTCACGACGTGGTGACGAACGAAGGTTTCAAGAAGACCCCCTTCCAGCTTCTGTATCACTGCAACATTGGGTGGCCGGTTGTTGACGCCGGTTCGGAAATCCTCACGCCGACGCGCATGATTGCGCCGCGCGATGCGGTTGCCGCCGACGGAAAGGAGAATTGGTGGAAATGCGACGCCCCCACGCACGGCTATGCGGAGAAGGTCTACTTCCATGACATGGATGCCGAGAAAGACGGCACGGTCCGGGCGGCGCTCGTAAACGATGGATTCAAGCGCGGCGAAGGCTTCGGGGTGTACGTCAAGTACAACAAGAACGAACTTCCCCGTTTCGTGGAATGGAAGCAGATGGGCGAGCAAGACTACGTGGTCGGTTTTGAGCCCTGCAATTGCGGCGTGGAGGGCAGGAAGGTTGACGAGGAGTTGGGGCTATTGCATGCGCTGAAGCCCGGCGAGAGCCGATCGTTCAACCTTGAATTTGGGCCCGTTGTGGACGAGAAAGACCTCAAGGGCTTTCGTGCTGCCAAGGGCAAAGCCAAGTTCGCGGATAAATATACGGACTTCGTGAAACGCCCGTAGACTGAAACCGGGCGCGTAGCCGGAACGACGAATGGTCCGGCGAAACGCCAGTCCCCAGCAGGTGAATTAAAAGCTCACCGTCACGGCGCTCTTTGAGATGGGCCACTCTGCCGAACCGGCGGTTCCTGGGTAGCGGACAAAGTCGGCATGTCCATCCAAATACAGGACGTTACCGCCCCCCGGAGCGTGGTTAAAGCTTGTCGCAACTATTGCACCATCCGCGTCCAGCCTGGCAGTGTCCCACATAATGGGAATTGTCGACTGGGCATGAGCGTTCGCCGCGGCATTGTTGATGTCGGAGATTAGAAAGCGCTCAATTCCCTCTTTCAGGAAGCGGAGCGTGATGTCGCCTTTGGGCGTCCCTGCGATTTCGATGTCGTCATTACGCAACTTCGCGCAGCTCTTCCCCCCCATGGATGGCGGGTTATGCGTCTGGTCATGAATAAGTCCGACGGTTGTCTCGTCGTCTGTCCACTGGGCGGAGATAACCCACGGAAAGGTCGTGTATGAATAGTCAATTCCCCGCGTGAACATGTCTCCACCCTTGCCGGTGGCCGGATATCCAGGCTTTGAGTTCCAGGTCGGACTTATCGGAGTCAAGAACTCGGACGAATCACTCTGCGGAAATTCTTCGGCGTCTGAGGGGCAGAGCATCAGAAAGGGGTCGGTTGCATAGTCGGGATACAGTAGGAGACCGTCCCAAAACCTCCAGAGGTGCTTGCTGGAGTTTGTGCTCAATACCTGAGTTGCATTGGTCCACCATTGAGCCTGATTCGGCGGAAAGCATTCCCCTTTGTTCTCGCTGGCGAACATCTTGAGGATAATTCCCCACTGTTTCAGGTTATTGGTGCAACTTGCCCTGCGAGCAGCCTCTCGCGCCCTGGCCAAGGCGGGAAGCAGAATCGCCGCCAGAATACCGATGATGGCGATAACTACAAGCAATTCAATGAGTGTGAAGCCTTTGCGCTGAGTCAACGTCAATCTCCAGCCCTAACCGGCATTCGTATTGCCACTTCCGAGCGCTTCTACTGCGTACAGAACCACGGTGGCCAAGATGTCTGATGCGACATGAGGCAAGGTGGAAAGAAAGAGGATACCTGTGATTCCTCTCTCCAGAACCCAGCGGCACTCCACAACAAGACTGCAAAGTGCGATTACGTCAAATAGTGCAACGCCTTCGGCGGCAATAGCTGACGGCATCCCCATGCACCTACTCGCCGGTAGTACTATGAGGCAAGCGTCGAAATTGCGCAAGGGTTTTGTTGACAAGCACATACAGCAACAGGACATCGGGGATAGCCGGGACTATTGGTGATTGGATACTACGCTACGCGAGTGGATAGCTGGATGCGCTTGTCTAGTGACATATATAGTAGAAATTCCCATAAAGACACGCCGAATGCATGGGGAAACACCGCAGGTGACTAGGCTCTGCGCTATAAAGGCGGGACAGACTTGTTTTTCTGGAGTTTCGGCTCTTCGGAGAGTTTATTCATGCGATACACAAAGGCAAGAACCTCCGCAACCGCACGATAGAGAGACTCTGGAATTTCGGCATTTAGGTCGAGCGCGGAGAGAACGGCGACGAGGTCAGGGTCCTCGTGGACGTGGACGTTGTGTTCGCGGGCAAGTTCGATAATCCGCTCTGCGACGAGCCGCTCGCCTTTGGCAACGATCCTCGGCGCGTTCTCGCTGCCTGCGGTATAGCGAAGAGCCACGGCTCGTTTGGCCCGCGTTGTTGGCTTTTGGCGCTCCATCATACCTCTTCGTTTATCCCCTCCAAGGGTCTGAACAAGTCGACTGCCGCGTCGAAGCGATTGCCGTCCCAAAGCACGGTCCGGACTTGCGTGTGGCTAAAACCGCCGGCCTCTGCTAGCAGGTTCTCCAGCTCTGGCGCGTGTGCATCAATCAACGCTGCGACGGGCGTCGCATTTGTCCGGAACACGCAAGCGCAAACACCTTGCACAGCGGATAACGTGACCCACAGGTCTCCAAGACGCGTGGTCGACAGGTCCAGAACAACCGTCGAATTGTCGGGACGGAAGGATTGCCCTCCCCCACCGTCTCCAAAGACGTGTATATGGGCGCTATTGAGGCCGCTGCCTGGAGCAAAAGCCGCCTCAAAGTAGACATAGGAGGTCTCCAACCCGCGGAGATTCTGGAGCTGATTCGCGGAGACGCGGTCCAGCAGGCTTGATGACGTCGAATTGAACTCTTGAAGCCGGCCCGTTTGCTCCAGCAACCCGCGGAACTGCTCGTTTGACTTCAATTGGTGAAGCGCCGTCCTGAGATCCTCGATGAGTTTTGGCAGAAGCTCCGTTTGGGTCTGGGCAAACCGTGCTTGGGCGAGTGCGGACTCCGGAGAGCGAGTCGCGGATTGGACGGCCGCTCGCAGCGCCGCTTGGAGTTCTTTGGTCTCGTCGCCGGCGACCCTCCTCAGAAGTGTTCCGAGCACCTTTTCTTGCTCGTTGGAGATGACGCCGGCCGCGTGACCTTGTCGGATCATGGATGCGAGCCTTTCGACCAATTCCGCCCCTACGCCGCGTTCCAGAAAGAGGGACGCGAGAAGGCGTATGCCTGCCTCGCTGGTTGGCAGCGCGCGTGGGATAAGTGTTGTCGCCCTCGCGGCGAGCTCAGGCTTTCCCAGGGAGTCGAAGACGCGCGAAAGCATAGCCGCCAAATCCGGTTTTGACGACTGCGTTGCTGCGGAGGGGTCACCGGTTTGAAGTACGTGAAGTTGAAGTCCCTTTGCCGTTTCGAGAACGCGCGCGGAGACAGACGCACCTATGAGATTCCCGGGCGCCGCAGCGAGCGGGAGCGTCGTTTGGCCCGATAGAAACACGGGGCCTTCCGGCGTCTGCAGAATTCGTCCCTCCAGAATCAATGGCAAGCCGGATGTGACCGGGCGCCCGACAATCGGCAGCAGAATCGGTGAGTTGCTTTGAGGGGGAGTAGCTGATTGTCCAGAATTGGGGAGAATGCGCAATTGGAGCGAAGGAGAAGTGCGTAGAACCTCCGCGGTTACGGCCTGCCCTTGGGTTAACGGCGTACCGGGAGGTAACGCAATGGGGCGTCCGCCCACGAGCAGCAGTAGTTCTTTTCCGGTCGTTTGAATTACGCCTTCGATGACTTGCCCTGGGTGAAATGTGGGCGCTTGCGGCGACACGGAAGTCACGGAGACCGTGAACGGGTTTATCCCGCTCAGGCCGGACATGCTATTGGTCCCTGTCTTTGCGCAAGCTGAGAATGAGCTTTACTTCCCCTTTGCCAATTCCCAATTCGTGCGCAATTTCGGCCAGCGACATGCCCGCGTCGTTGTATTCATAGACGCTGGCTTGCAATGGGCTCAACCGGGTGCGTCCGTTGCCGCTCTCCACGGACGGTTTGTCCTTGCCCTGCTTTTCCTCGTCGCGATTTGTTGTATCCATGTTGAGCAAGGCACGAAAGGCCTCGCGGGCCGATTCGGCATCGACTGGTTTCTGCGGGGTCACATCGGGCACGTCAAATGACAAGGGATCGGGCACGTCGCCTCCGAAGTCCAATCCAACCCAGTTCTCGATTCTGTCGCCGGTCTCGGGCATCTCCTTTGGTTTGGCCAAGACACGCAAGGCAGGCCTCTCGATTTCGTGGAGATGGGGCCGTTTATGCTCGCTTGCAGGCAAGGTGACCACGTTTGTTATGGTTTCCGGCTCGTCCCCGCTCTTCGGCGATTCCGCCACAGTCGAGAGGCTGTCGAGTTTCGCGAGGCGGGTCTCCAGGGAGTGCACGACCTCCTGTAGCCTGTCGAACTCGAGGAGAGCGGAATCGAGCTGCCGCTTAAGCTCGGCCGCCCGCTTTTCAAGGTGCGAGTTGAACTGCCGGGCCATGCCCTTCTGCTGCTCCAACAGATCGCGCATGGTCTGAAGCAGGATCATCATGTTGGCGAGGTCGTTTCTTGCAGTGCGCTGCTGCCGCCAACTCACGACTCGATCTTGCCGGTAGACGAGCATGAACACAGCAATCATCGCGGCGAACAGGAGGGCGCCGAGGCCGAAGATTCCGCTATAGACTACGTACAGTACTTGCGCCATCAATCGCTTACGCCGGGGCGTCCCCCTTCGGAGAAGACTCCGAGCAGACCCGCCCGCCAGCCGCCGTACGGCCGGCCATCGGGCTTGAACGTCCTAGGGGTCGCGGGAAACGCTCCGCGCCACACTCTAAACGTTCGCCAATTGTTGTCGCGCGGCGCGCCCGTCGCTGACGCGGCAGCGCGGCCAACGCGTTTACACACTTACGTCCAGTTGCGTGCCTTCCCCGTTTTCGGTTGGGCCGCGTATGCCATCCGGCTCATGGTTCTCTGTGTCGTCATCCCCGTCGGCATCGCCATGGTGCCTGCGCCTGTGGATAAAGGGATTTCGACGCTTTGCCTCCCCTTCGACTTGCTCGCTTTCCGATTGGGTTGCCTGCTGAACCTGGCTCTCTTGACTGACTCGATTCTGGGCCACTTCCTCGGCGGCACGCTGAAGAGTGGCAAGCGACGCGCGGTCCGCGATTTGTTGAATCCGTTCCGCCGCGCTTACCCGGCCCAACTCCGTTTGCAGATCGACGGGTTGCGGCATTATTCACCTCGCTGAACTGCCTTTCGAAGAGTCTTCATGGCGGCGCTGTGAATTTGACATACGCGCGACTCGGTCACTTCCAGAACGACCCCGATTTCCTTCAGCGTCAACTCTTCATAGTAGTATAAGTTTAGCACTTTTTGCTGTTGTTCCGGTAGCGAGAGTATGGATTCGACGAGCCGCGCCTGCCGCTCCTTTTCGAGTGCCTGCATGTCCGGGTTGCTGGACGAGGGGCTGCTCATAACGTCAAGCCGCCTTGCATCCTCGTTGTCTTCAGAAGGCAGGTAGTCATGAAGGGACATGATCTGCGCGGTCTGGAGCTGGGAGATGGCATCCTCCACTTGATCGACCGATGCTCCAATCACCTCCGCGATGGTGTCCGCGCCAGGCTCGCGTCCGATTTCGTGCCGTAGCTTCTCGCGAGCATCGCCAATACGTCTTCCCATGGCGCGCAACGAGCGAGGAGCCCAGTCGAGAGACCTGATTTGATCGAGAATAGCGCCGCGCACGCGAATAGAGGCGTAGGTCGTGAATTTGATGTCTTGGCGGTAGTCGAATTTCTCTACGGCGTCGAGAAGTCCGAGGACCCCCCAGCCGATCAAATCATCCATCTCCACGCTGGAGGGGACATGCATAGCCATCCGTCCCGCGATGTATTTGACGATCTTCATGTGGCGCACGATAAGCTCTTCGCGCGCCAATTCGTCTCCCTTATCCTTCCATCGGACCCAGAGCGTTTTTTCGTCAAGGACCTTCACAACACCCCTTGCGCGTTGTTCGCCAACCGTCAGCGCAGGCTTTCAATGCGTTCTTTCGGGCTAACGATCTCCGTGATACGCAGTCCGAATTTCTCATCCACGACGACCACGTCGCCTCGCGCAATGAGCTTGTTGTTCACAAGCAGTTCCACGGGTTCGTCCACCAAATGGCCGACTTCGATAATCGACCCTGGTCCAAGCGAAAGTATCTCGCCGATTGGCATTTCCACTTTGCCCAAACGAGCCGTTGCCACCAACTGGATGTCGAGGACCATGTCGATGTTTCGCGGCGAAGAATCGCCGCCCGTCCGGCTTCTCTTGGATTCTATCAGGGGCTCGCTCTCGGCGCCCGGTTCCAGATCGTGAAGCAGCTTGTCCAGTGCTTCCGGCTCTAATTCCCCGGCCACGGCTTTCTCTCCTCTTCGTTGGGGAATCGGCTCCCCTCGTTGTTCCGCGGGAATGACGTCTTCAAGGGCGCGCGAAAACAACAGAACACCGCGTCCTTCCTTGTCTTGACCGCGCACTGCAAACGTGGCCATTGTGGCCGATACGCCCAGAAGGGGTCGAATCTTCGAAAGGGATTCGGCTGTATTCGGTTCCACGACAGCTTGTTGAAGTTCTATTACTTTCCCGTACTTTTCCTTGAAATGGCTGACTCCGCCGCCCATGCAGGGACTAAAGACCTCGGATAGAGTCGCCTTGTCATGGACTTCAATGGAGTCGCCTTCGACTATCTTCTCACCAAGCACCCCGGCAACGATGTAATTCGCCATGGAGCCGTTCATCAGGAGCGCAAATCCACCGCCCGATTTCACAGGGGATACGACAAGTGCGGTGAATTGTCTGAGCCCATTGCCGAGGGTCCCGTCGTCGACTTCCTCCACCGACTCTATCTCAAACGAGAAGCTCGATGAAAGCATCGCGGAAACGACATCCAAGAACCCGGTCAGGAATCCGTTGGCAAATATCTTGGAGGCGGGCGTAGGACTCATGCTTCATCCATCACTAGTCGTCCACGACCGTGTCTAGCAATTGCACGCAACTGTGCTCACCACGGCGTCCGCAAAGCGCCTTGAATCGCGGGATGCCGCCGATTTCGATCATGATAGGCGCCAACACGTCCGTGTCCAACTGAACGACATCGCCCAGTCGAAGCCGCGCAAGGTCATGCAGTGGGAGGGTTGCGCGGCCGAGAATTGCATCCATGTTGACTTCGGCTTTCCGCAGTACGCGCATAATCTGAGTTCGCGTGCGATCCGCCATCTCGGGCGTCATCCTGCGAATGAAGCGGGTTTGCTGGGAAATCTGATCGAGCACGGGATTCAGCACCAACAAGGGGATACACATGTTCATCGTGCCCACGCATTCGCCGATGTGGATTTCGTAGGCCACCAAGATGACCATTTCGCTTCCCGCCACAATCTGAACCATGAGCGGGTCGCTTTCCTGCTGGATCACACTCAGCTTGAACTCAACCAACTGCTCCCACGAACGCTTTAAACTGTCCAGAATCATCAGCATGACGCGGTGGATGATTCGGTTTTCAATTTCCGTCAACTCGCGCGGCTTCTTGAGGGGTATTCCCTTTCCGCCCAAAATGCGGTCCACAATCGGGAATACAACGCTCGGACTCAGCTCAATTACGGCGTTCCCCTCCAAAGGAGACATATTAACAACCGAAATGGAGGTGGGCCGGGCGATAGAAAGGACAAATTCGTCGTAGGTCAACTGGTCGATGGACACCAAGTCCACGCGAACCACGGACCGCAGAAATGGGGGCAAAGCGATGCTCAGTTCCCGAGCAAACGCCTCGAAAAGGCTTTGCAGGCCTTTAAGTTGTTCCTTGGAGACACGTTCCGGGCGCCGGAAGTCATAGTGCATCATGTCCCGGGCTTCGGCGCGATCGAATCCTTGGTCTGGGACCTCGATTTCACCGCGGGACACGGCATTCAGAAGAAGATCGACCTCGTCTTGGCTCAGGATGTCAGCCATTGCGCACGTCCTTCATACGGGTGACAGACTGCGACTCCGAACAGGCGCGAGTATAACACAGTCCCTTACTCCACGCAAGCGCGGACCCTTCCTAAGGCTTTTGGTCATAATCAGATACGCACCAGTCATTAGGCTTGGTCCGCACTAGACTTCAGGAGACAATAAGGAAGCATTTTGTCAACCTTTTTCTTTGACAAGCGTTTCTTTAGCGGATGTATTATACTTATGTTGTGTCTAAAGTACGGCGAGCCCTACCGCCTGCTTTTAGACAGAGGCGCGCGGGCCACCTCCCCCCAACCCCATACCCACGGCCCGCGCGCCCCCTCCATGCACAGAGCGTCGAGTCGCCGCATTTTCCGCACGAATCACTCGCTCCGATTGGCTATTCGGTTCAAGAATCGCCTTGCGTAAAGTCCGGTGGTGGATTCGAGACAAGCCAATAGGTCCAACCGGCCCCCGACTTTGGCTTGGAACGATTCAAGGGTGTCCGTGGCGTCAATCCAGATCCGGCGCAGTTCCCAGGGGTCGTCCCCAAGCCGAACGCACCCATATCGATTGGAAAAGGCAATTGAATACTCGGAGCGCTTAGCTAAGTCCTTAGACAACACATTGTAGTCAAAAGCACTCCCGTACGGATATGCGAAAATTGGAAATTCAGCCAACAGGTTCTCACTTAGGTGGCGGGCGCAGTCCCCAATCTCAACTTCTTGCTCCGAGTCGGTCAATTCGGTCAGCCGCCGGTGAGTAACGGTGTGCCCGCCAATCTCCACCCCCATGGACTGAAGCTCTCGCGCCTGCTCACAGGTCAACAAGGTACTCGTTGCAGGGTCGGAATCGTGGTCGAGCATTCCCCCCATGCGTCCCGTCACGATGAAGACTACCGCTGGGATTGAGAGTCTCGTAAGCACAGGCGCGACATTCGTCAAGTTGTCCAAGTAGCCGTCATCGAACGTTACGGCGACGCCGGGTTTGCCTGTTGCCGCCTCGCGGGGGGAGA
>JBHEKO010000585.1:0-3299 GCA_041859475.1 Candidatus Hydrogenedentales bacterium | reverse complement strand
TTCCCATTCCGTCTTGTACCCTTCGGCCCAGGAGTTTTCCATCATGGGCCGCTTGCCGAGTGCGCGCGACACGCCGTGGTAAAACGACGCCTCCGGGAGGTCGAGGATGGTGTACTCCTGACCGAACACCAGGTAAGAATTCGGAAAGTACGGCCCGCACGCGTGGCAGATGGACAGACCCGCCGCACATACAACAACTACAAATCCGCGCAACACCAGTGAATGCATATCGTCGTCTCCGCACCTATCGGGTAACCGCTGTCGGAAAGGAAATTAAGGGACGCTAGTGTATCGTATCGGTTGATCCTGTGTGTTGTAACGCTGGCTTCCAGCCGGCTCTTAGCCCAACCTCAGGACTCCGTGACTCCCAATTCCGGTGGAAATGAAGCACCAGCTCTTGCAGCAATCAATTCTAGGGCCTTTGGCCCACATAATAAAGGACCTCCTGCAAACCCGTTACAGGCAGGCCATAGACGGAAGTGCACAGACCGGGAGCGTTCGCGGTGCGCGCAAGGCGCCCCGCCGCCAAGGGAAGGGATTCGCCGATATCCAGTCCCCGTCAATGCTTCTGCTATCCAGTCAATAATTGTTTTAATCGATAATCTTGCCATAAATTCCCCTTGACGAACATGCGGTTTCATTTTATGATATAATTATTGATGAAATGTTGACGATGCGACGGCGACTCGTCCAATAGTTGCTCGCACCGCACGTTAGGAAAACATTTCGCGGGAGTCAGGTCGTCACGCGCGAAGCACCCGGAAGTCGAAAAGTGCCGCGAGCACTGCCGATACGGAATCGACGCCCGGGGGCAGATTCGCGGGCTCGGGATAGCGTCGGCTCGGACCTTGGAAAGGAGGTGCGCAAGAAAGAAGTACGGGCACCCGTGTTTATCCGTTAATTCTCCGTAGAGTTCATACAATTAAGCTGAGCCACAAACAACCCAGGGGGGTTAGAACATGAAGAAGCGTGGTTTTACTCTGATCGAACTGTTGGTAGTTATTGCCATCATCGGTATCCTCGCAGCTATCCTGCTCCCTGCGCTTGCCCGCGCCCGCGAAGCCGCCCGCCGCGCAAGCTGCCAGAACAATCTCAAACAGATGGGTCTCGTGTTCAAGATGTACGCGGGTGAAGCAAAGGGGGAGAAGTTCCCCAGCATCTGCAAGAGCAACCCGAATCCGAACACCTATCACAACGGTCCTTGTGGAGATCCGAATACCGCGTTCAATCAGTACTTTAACGGACCGTCGGTGTACCCGGAATATCTGACGGATTACACCGTTCAGTTCTGTCCGTCGGATCCGGATGCACAATCAGTTGCCGATGAGAATGAGTGGGTAGATCCGATTACGGGCGCTGTGCAGCCGTGCCATTTCTCGGAAGCATCGTATACTTACTACGGCTATGCCTTGATGGAAAAGGACATCCTCGATGTCGGCGCGAATGGCAATACGCCACAGCCGGCTCTCAGCTTGGCATTTCTAAGTGCCATGCTGGCAGCGTTTACCAGCAACAACGCAAAGCCCTACGGTGATCGCTTCGAGAGCGATATTACTTTCGGTTCAGGCTCAATCTACCGTCTGCGCGAAGGCATTGAGCGCTTCTTCGTCAGCGATATCAACAACCCTGCCGCTTCCGCCATGGCCCAGAGCGAAGTCCATGTTATGTGGGACACCATTTGGCAGCCGTCCTTGCAAGACGGTATCAACTTCAGCTATTTCAGCCACATTCCTGGCGGCGGAAACGTGCTGTCCATGGATGGTCACGTTGAATTCCTGAAGTACCCGAGCAAGTTCCCGGTCGACTGCACCATGCCGCACATGATGAACACATTCGCGGCAGCTATCTAAGTCATTCCTGTCAGAGATTTTCCTCTTCTCTTGAAGAGGACAGAATCAAGGCGCGCACCCGAAAGGGTGCGCGCCTTTTTCGTTGGTACTCCGTTGAGCGAGGCCAGCCCCGGCCGCTCAGGAGCACGCAAGTGTGCGCGCGCGTTCCCGTGGATGCCGCAAGTGTGGTATAAACGACGCGCTACGGTAGGGGGCTACGGAGCAGTTCTGGTGTCTTGTGTCGCGACTCGCAGAGTCGATCGCCGCATTGCGCCGGGCACACATCGAACATTCGAGGGAGGGTGCGGCATGAAGCGCTTTATATGGGTATTCACGGCGGTGGCCGTATGGATGGGGGGAGCGGCGGCGAACACGGCTCCCGTGACGTTTGAGTCGCTCGTAGGCGAGATGACCGACCTCGCGCGGTTGAGCCGGACGCCGGAACCCGCCTACGTCACGAAACAATTCTCCAGTTATGATCGCAAATCGAAAACCCCCTCCGTCTTGACGGACGAAGACTGGTTCGCTAACGGCGACCGGGGCGAGATTCTTCGCACCGAAACAATCCGTGGGCGCGAAGAGTTCGTCATCATGGACGCGGAAGGCCCAGGCGCTATCGTGCGCTTTTGGTCGGCCAATCCTGCCGACGCCGGCGATGTGTGCATCTACCTGGATGGGGCGAAGAAGCCGGTTATCGAAATGCCATTGCGAGAGTTGCTCGGCGGCATGGGCATGCCTTTCTTGAAACCCATTTCCCACGAGGCGTCGCGGGGCTGGAACTGCTATCTTCCCATCCCTTACGCCAAGCATTGTCTCGTCACCACGAGTAAACGCGACTACTACTACCAGATCAATTACCGCACCTACGAGAATGGCACGAACGTAAAGACGTTCAGCGAAAAACTCTCCAAAAAGCAGAAGAACTTGGTTCAACAGGCAGCCGACCGCCTGGCCAATCCTTCACAGTTCGTCGAACCCGCCTCCCCAGAGGCACACCAGTTCGCGTTCGACATGGGCCCCGGCGCAACGGTGAAAGGGCTCGCCGAAGGCAGTTCCCGCGCGGTCTACGCGTTTCGCGCGAAAGTGGACGCAGCCAACATGGAAGCCGCCTTGCGCGGATGCCTCCTCGAAATCCGGTTCGACGGCGAAGCTAACCCCAGCGTGCAGGCGCCTCTGGGGGATTTCTTCGGCACGGCCCCCGGTCTGAACGCGTTCGAATCGACGCCCTGCGGCGTCTTGCCCGATGGCACGCTCTACAGCTATTGGGTCATGCCATACAAGACCTCGGCTGAATTCCGCATCACGAACCATTCCGCCGATTCCGTGAAGATCAAAGGCGAAACGCTCACCGGCGCGTACAAGTGGTCCGGCGACACCATGTACTTCCACGCGAAGTGGCGCACGGAGTACCCGATTCACACGCGCCCTCGCCAGGACTGGAACTACCTCGACGCCACCGGAAAGGGCCGG
>JBHEKO010000584.1:0-5182 GCA_041859475.1 Candidatus Hydrogenedentales bacterium | reverse complement strand
ATAAACACGGTCAGTCCCACTTATGCCAAAGAGATCCAGACCCCGATAGCGGGATGCGGTTTGGAAGGTGTTTTGCGTGCGCGCACGAAGGACCTTAGCGGCATTTCCAATGGAGTCGATCACGGCGTGTGGAATCCTGCGACGGACCCGCTTATCGATGCCAACTATACTCTCGAGAACATGGCCGGGAAGAAGAAGTGCAAGCGCGCGCTTCAGAAGAGACTGGGATTGCCGGAGTCGGATGCGCCCCTGTTTGGAATGGTCTCCAGGCTGGTGCGGGACAAGGGCATCAGTCTTTTGTTGGAAGTGCTTGACAGTCTTCTGGAGGCGGACATCCAGGTCGTCATTCAAGGCGCGGGTGATTTGGAGTTGCAGAGCGCGTTGGAAGAACACGCGGCACAGTCCCCCGAGAAGTTCAGCGTGAATTTTGTCTACGACGAAAAGCTGGCTCATCAGATCTATGCGGGCAGCGATTTCTATCTTATGCCGTCACGCACGGAGCCGTGCGGTTTAAGCCAACTCTACAGCATGGCCTACGGGTCTATTCCTATCGTGCACAAGACGGGCGGCCTTGCGGACAGCGTGGCCGATGCATCTCCTGCAAATCTGGCTGCCGGCAAAGCTACGGGCTTTGCCTTTTCGGACTTCACCGAGAAGACGTTGGTGGCCACGATCAAGAAGTCGATCCTAGCGTACGGCGATCCGGAGCTCATGCTGGCGCTGCAGAAGGCAGGAATGTCCACCGACTGGTCGTGGGGGTCCTCGGCGAAGGCGTATGAGGACTTGTTCCGCCGGGCAATCGCAGCGCCGTGAGCGGCTCGGTGTTGGAAGTCGAGACGTGCTCGCCCGAAGAGACCGAGCGGCTGGGGGCGGCGCTCGCTGCCATGCTCGACCGGGGAACAGTCGTTGCGTTGTACGGCGACTTGGCCGCGGGCAAGACCTGTTTCGTTCGTGGTATGGCATCCCGATTCGGTGCGGCGGAGTCGGTACACAGTCCGACCTTCACGCTGGTCAACGAATACGGGGATGATCCCAAGCTCCAGCATGTCGACCTCTATCGATTGTCGGGCCCCGAGGAGGTGGAAGACTTGGGGTGCGCGGACTTCCTGGAAGGCCCGGGCATCTGCGCCGTAGAGTGGGCGGAACGCGCGGAAGGTCTCATGCCTGCGCGTCGTGTCGAGATTCGATTCGAGCACGCGGGAGAAGATCGAAGGCGCATTGTCATCCATGACCACGATGTCCTTCCCTCGGATTGGGAAGACGCACTCAAGCGAGCCGCCGGCGCCCCGTCACAGGCTTAGACTTCGGAGCGCTCCCATGAGTTCCTTGATGCTCTGATAGCGCTCTTCGGGCTTCTTGGAGATGCACTTCAGGATGACCGTATCCAATGCAGGCGGGACGCCCTCGGCGACGGTACTCGGCGCAGGGGGGACCTCTTTCAATTGCCGTTCGAGGACATCGGCCCCTAGAAATAGGGTCTGCCCGGTCAGGCACTCGTACAGAACCAAACCCAAGGCATAGACATCGCTGCGCACGTCCGCCTCTTTTCCGAGCACCTGTTCGGGGGCCATGTAACTCGGCGTGCCCATGACGACGCCCGTCCGTGTCATGCGGGAATCCTCCGCCTTGGCAAGCCCGAAATCGGTGAGCTTTACGAGGCCCCCTTTGGCGATGAGGATGTTGTCGGGCTTGATGTCGCGATGGACGATCCCCGCGTCGTGAATCGCGGATAGCGCGTTGCAGGCCTGGACGATCAGATTGACGGCTTCTCTTGGTGAGAGTCTACCGCGCGTACTCAGAAACTTGTGAAGGCTGGGCCCATCGATGTACTCCATCGCGATATAGGCCTTGCCCGCGGTTGCGCTGATATCGTAGATCGCAACGATGTTCGGATGGTTGATCTTCGCCGCGGTCCGGGCTTCGCGGATGAAGCGCTGGCGATACTCTTCCGAACTGTCGATTACGCTGCCCAAGAACTTGAGCGCCACGGGGCGGTCGAGTTGCTTGTCTCGGGCGAGATACACGACGCCCATGCCGCCGCGTCCGAGCTCCTTTTCCAAGGTATAGCGCTCGCCAAGCGTCTCTTCCACGGACTGCATAACACGCGTGGCGACTTGCGACTGCGGCATGCTTTCGCGGCCCACCCCCTGTGTAGGCGTGTATTGCCCGCCAGGGCCTTGAATCGAGATACGGGAGGGGATGTTCGAGATGCGTTGAGCGACGTCGCGGAACCCAACGTTGACGGTGCGGATCTTGTAAAGCAACTCGCGCGAACTATCGAGCTTGCCCAGTTGCTCGTAGGCCAGCGCGAGCATGTAGTAATAATCCACGGTTGCGGAGTCCACGCGCTTGCCCGTGAGATGGTTGTCCAACGCCGCCGCGCAATGCGGGTAGTCGTGCATCTCATAGAAGCACCGGCCAAGCAAACCGCGCGACACGTCGAAATTGGGATCGGTTTCCTTTACGTGTTGCAGGGCCTTGATCGCCGGCTCGAATTGCGCCGCATGCGCGTATGCCAAGCCCGCCCGATAGAACTCGCCGACTCGCTCGTAGCACTCCGCCGCGCGCACGGGGTCGGCCGCCTTCGCGAAACACTCCGCGGCGTGCAACAGGTCGCCTGCTTGCACGTAGGCCGATGCCGCTTCCTTGAAACTTCCCTTGCTCTGATGGTATCGCCCGACGATTTGCGAGGCTTCCTTGGCGCGACCGGCCTCCTTCATGCACGCGGCGGCTTCATCGAGTCTGCCTGCCAGCAAGTAGACTTCCCCCGCCCGCCCGGGATTGCCGGCCTCTTTGTACAGCGCCGCGGCGGCGTCGTAGCGTTGCGCCTGCTCGAAGCGTCCGGCCACGGCCGGTATCAGGGTCAACCGCAGTTCCGGCTTCACCCGCTTCTTGCCGGTATCGCTCGTCAATAGCCGGTAACACTCTTCCGCCGCCGCCACTTGGAGTGTGATGGGATCGGAAGGGTTGTTGAAGTAATCGGAAAACGCGGCGGCTGCTTCGGCGGCCTTTCCCGCCGCGACGTACGACGCTGCCGCCAGCGCGGGTTTCCCGCCCCTGAGCAACGCCTTCGCTGCGTCCGCGTGCTTCCCGATTTCCGTGAAGAGACGCGCGGCCGTGTCGAATTCTCCCTCTTTCATGAGCATGTTTGCGGCCTTGGCCGTATATCCGGCTTGTGCAAGGGATTCCGCGGACTTCAGGCGTTGCCCCGCCTTCTTGTAGTACTTCGCCGCCTCTTTGTGCTTGTTGAGGGATTGATAGACTTCGGCGAGACGTCCCCAGTTGCGGTCGCGTTTTAGCGGCTTGATGGTGGACTCAAGATTCTGCGCCGCTTCAATGGTTTGGGTGAACCCCTGGTTGCCTAGCGCGCGCACGTCTTTGGGGTCCGCAAGGCGCTTGCTTCGCCCTGTCATGCCTTCGACGATGTGCCAAATCCAATTGAGGAGCCTGGCCAGGATGTAGAGATACAGAAAGGCTAGCGCGATTCGTGCAACGACCAGGACCGGACCCTCAAACGTATACCCCAAGAGACTCTCTATCGGCCTCAGGGGGATATCCAGAATATAGAGCACCGCGTTCATACCCTCTCCCTACGCAAATGATTGAAGGATGCCAGGACCACTGGGCGCGCCTATAGTACGTGATATGCGGCGAATCGACAAGGGCGCGAATGAATTGCGCGGGCACAGGGTGTGCGCGGCTCAGGCGTACACGTCGAAGGAGGGCTGGACTGCTTGTTTGCGTAGAGGGATAGTCTCGTCGCCGACTTGGATGTTCAGTCGCGGTCCGGTCTGGGGAGGCGGTGTCCCTTCGACACGGCTGAGTGCCTTTCCCGCAGCCTCACTCAGGCCATTGATGAAGGACCGAGCGCTTTCGGCGGCCGTGATGCCAGCCACGCGAAGATCCAGGCGCGGCGGAGGAGCCAGAACTTCTTCCTCCGGAGCTTGGTCGACTGCAATCGTGGCGGTGCGTTCGCGGACGCGGCTTTGCGCCTCTTGCAACGTCTCGACGATTCGCGATGAATCCTCCCGGCTCCTGCCGATCGTCTTGACGGCAACGCCAGGAACGGAGACGGTGCCTGCCCCAAAGCCAACCTTTTCCGGTTCTGAAGTGTCATTCGAGAAGAAGGGGGAATTGTTGTTGGCGTCCGTGCGGCTTTTGGGCTCGGCAATGCGTGGCTGTACCCGTCGCGCGTACGCGTCGGCAGCGTTTGCGGCACTCAGGTTGCCAACATTTGTTCCGATCGACACTCCCATGGGGGGATGACCTCAACAATCAACTCGAATTCTTTGATTTCAGCAGTGTAATTATCCCACTTCCAGGCTGGTATTGTCAAGTAAGAGGGATGGGCGGTTTGCTTAACACATTGCATTATAAGCAGTTACGCCAAGTGTTTTGCGGGATTGGAGTAAGAAGCGTCTGGTATTCGTCGTCAACTGCTCGCCCGACCTTGTTGTTGGGCGGGGCAACGCTACCGCCAATCAGCCCGTCGAAATCACCAGTTCATCGGGATCCAGCACGGGGATGCCGTCGGCGCATCCCGGGCATTCCTTGGGGTCGTAGCTCTTCATCGCGAGATAAGCGAGGGGCTTGTAAGGGCAGTCGAATTTCGCTTCGCCTCCGCTGCGGTCGATGAGTACGGACACTCCGACGATGGTCGCTTCGCGTTGGCGTAGATGCTCGATGGTCTTCTTCACCGACCCGCCGGTGGTCACGATGTCCTCGACCACCAAGACGCGCGTCTTGGGTTCGATACGGAAACCACGCATCAAAGCCATGCCGCCTTTGCCGTCTTTTTCGGTAAAGGTGGAGCGGCATTCGAGATGGCGCGCCGTCTCGTAGGAGAGAATGATGCCGCCCGTGGCGGGTCCGACGACCATTTCAATCACTTCCGATTTCCACAATTCCGCAATGGCTTTGCAGAGCTTTTCCGTGTAGTTCGGGTGCTGCAAAACGCGTGACGCCTGAATGAACTGGCTGCCGTGACGTCCGCTGGCGTATTCGAAATGGCCTTCGAGCAACGCGCCCGTGCCACGGAAGATGTCTATGACTTGACCGGCATTCATACGGATAGCTCCTCGATAACACGGGTTGTGGCAGCGGCGGGGTCTTCATTCGCGACAATGGGACGGCCTACGACGATAAAGTCGGCCCCGGCCTCCGCTGCTTGGCGGGGGGTCAT
>JBHEKO010000464.1:0-2912 GCA_041859475.1 Candidatus Hydrogenedentales bacterium | reverse complement strand
GCGCGGCCGCAGGCGTCGTTGACGGCGGTGCGTTCGGCGACGGGCACTTTGTCCGGGGTGAAGTTCCGTCCGCTGGCTTCCATGAAACAGGGCGGGCAGAAATTCCACACGAAGAACCGCGCGAAGAACTGTTGGGGCGTGCCGAAGGTGTCGCGCGCCCATCCCCACAATCGCGACCCACTCACTTCGCGCCGTTTGCACGCAAACCCGTCGATGGGGCGTTTGGAGTGTTCGAGGCTGGGCTTGCCGACGGGCTCGTCGATGCCAAGCCAATCGCGCACCAGGACGACGTCGCCGAAGGGCACGCCGGTCTGGGCCATGCCGAAGGGGCCGGGATTCATCCCGAGAAACAGCGCTTCTTTCGGGGCGCCGCCATAGCGTTCGAGGTAGCGGCGATGCGGTGCGCGGGCGTATTCGAGCGGGTTGTAGACATGCGTGATCGGCGCGTCGAACCGGAGGCGGCGCAGGTCGTCCACGAGCGCGTCTGAGATTTCTGGGAGGTACATGGGGAAGACTCTAGCAGACGCGCCTGTTGAATTCCGAGCGTGAATAGACAGTTGTTCGTGAAGGCAGGTGTGCGTTGCCTGAGTGATTTGCCGAACTTCACGTGCATGCTGGTATACTCTTCATGTAAGCCTAGCGTTCAAGAAGGATAACGGCTGCGATTCGGGACGATTCAAACACGGCGGCAACATCGCTCAGCGCCGTCCGACAATCGCTCACAAGGGGAAGTATCAATGCGACGGGTCATGGCTTTACTGCTTCTATTCTTCCCATTCTCCGCATTTGCGCTCGACATTACCCAATACGAACTGGTCCGCGAGAATGTCGTCACAAAGGACGCATCGTCCGAGTGGGACTACGTGCTCACCTTCAAGGATACGCCGTTTCGCGTTGCGTTGGGCCCGCGTTTGAACAGCAAGGAGCAAGGCGATTGGTTCGCGAATGCAGGTCTTGACGAAGAATCGCTGGACGTGAAGTGGTTGGCAGCAGGCAGGCTTGTTCAGATTTCATGGAGCACGTTTCCCATAGGAAATGGCCATTATCGGGCGGCCGCGTATGTTCTACTGCAAGTGGGCGACGACAAGCTCACAGAACTGGTACGAGAGGCCTTCCAAATCTACGGATCGCAGGGCATGAATGAGAGTCAGCGCACGGACGTTGTGTACAAGTGGTTGCCGGAAGAGAAACAGTTGATCAGGCAGGTTTCGCAGACCGACTGTACTTGGAGCGAAACGCCAATCCCGCTCGCGAACGATTCGGGTCCAGGCGGGTTTACGCGCGAGGTAAGACTCACTGAAATGACTACCTGCAAGTTGGAAGACGACCAACTCAAGGTGTATTCAAGCGATGTCGTACTGGATCTCGGAGATCGAAAAGTCCCTGCGGGCGAGGTTGCGGAAGTCCTTGTATTGTACTTTGTCCCTCGCTGGAGTACTCCGCGAGGCGATGGCATCTGTACGCCCAAGGAACGTGAGTATATGTTGAGAGACCTGAGCTTGAAGGAAGAGGATACTTGCACGGGCAAGATTCGAGCTCCGGGGAGTGAGGCAGTTGTCCTCGGTCCTATGACGCCTCAAGGCGACAACTACCCATTCAAGCGGTCACGTTAGTCCTCCTTGCCCAATGTGCATATCTTCCTTGCAAACCGTTGCCGCAAGAGTCCAATGAGACGGATTTGTCGGATCCGGCGTATCGGTCCTATGACTCGTTGCGAACCGGAACATCCTCAGCGAGGCACATCTCGCGAAGGCTGCTGGTGTTTCGCGCGCCCGATCCAGCGGGGCACTTGCGCGCGGTAGGCGTCGTAGGCGGGGCCGAATTTCTTGCTGAGCGTAGGCTCTTCGTAGAAGACGACGAACGTGTGCACGCCGATGGCGACCGCCGCGGCGTAGATAAGCAGAGACTGCGAGTGGAACAGCAGCGCTTCGCCGAGCAGCGCGTTCACGACGCCGACGTACATGGGATTCCGCGTGTAGCGATAGAGGCCGCGGACGACGAGGTCTTTCGGCGGATCGATGGGCGCGGGCGTGCCCTTCCCCGCGCGCACGAAATCCGTGGCGCACCAAAGATAGAAGACGGCACCGATGCCTATCGGAATGATGGCGATGAACGCAAGCGGGCCACTCGGCGGAGGCCAGGTCTTTGCGCTCGCAGGCAGCAGCAACCAGGGGACGTAGACGGCAACGGCCCCCGGCATGACCAGGGTGAACAGGATCGTTTTGAGGGCGTTCATTTCACCTGCCTTTGAACAGTATCGTGAACTCAGTCGGAATCCTTGAAATTTGAAACGGTCAAGCATTTAGTACGGGCTGCTTTGGTACAATTCATTCTAGCAAGGGAGTGATAAAAATGCCTCGTGCGAATCTCAACGCAGTGGTCCAGTCGCTATCGGAATTCAAGGCCAACGCAACTGAGTCTATTGAGCAACTTCAGAACAGCGGCAGGCCGATAGTACTTACGCAACGCGGCCAAGACGCGGCCGTTCTTCTCGACATTGCGACATGCGAGAATCTGGTAGAGAAGATCTCCATGCTCCGCGACGTTGACATCGCGCTGGCAGAAGCACGCGACGGCCGGGTGACGCCGCAAGCGAAAGCCAGAAGAAGAGTGCTCGCAGGGGTGCGGTCTTGACTTCGCTTAAACCCTCGCCGATTCGTGAAAGCGCCCTCTACGCGCTGTACCCGCCGTCGCATGCGATGACTGCGCCGCTCGTATACGACGATGCGTCCGAGGCGAGGTAGACGGCCGCGCCGACGATTTCGTTGGGTTGGGCGTGGCGGCCCATGGGGGTGCGGCTCGTGAAGTATTCGTACATCTCCGGGGATTCGATGAGCATGGATGCGAATTTCGTTTCGACGAGGCCCGGCGCGATGGCGTTGCAGCGGACGCCGGCCCCGGATAGTTCCTTC
>JBHEKO010000779.1:0-18574 GCA_041859475.1 Candidatus Hydrogenedentales bacterium | reverse complement strand
CCGCCTTCCCAGCCGTTTGACTGCCGACGCCCCGTGGCGTACACTACCTGCGACTGGCAGCGGGCCCGATGGGGCTCGCTTTTCTGTCTGTCATCGCCCGTGAACGGGTAGCTCAGTTGGTAGAGCATCGGACTTTTAATCCGGTGGTCGCGGGTTCGAGCCCCGCCCCGTTCACCATCTCACTTCTGCCGCAACGCGCGCGCCCCGAATCTCCCGAATACCCCGGAAGTGCATTCACATATGCTATAATTGTATGGATACGGGAATGGACGCTGGCGTGCACGGGGAAGCTACGGGGTCCCATCGTCAATTTCCCAGGAGAGGTGGATATTGATCAAGCCGCCAATAGAAGGGTGTTGCGGCAAATCCAAGCGATTGCCCCAGGCATTTCAGTATTCTATGCCTTCATACTGGGCATGTGGCTCTTCTTTTCCCGTGCTCTGCTCCTGCTCGTGGCCGTATCTTCGGAAGCCGCAGGTCATCTCCGGACGCCGATCGACGTGGCACTTGCCGCGACGGCTGGACTTTCTCTCTATGGGTTCTACACGAAATGGCTCAATGCCAGATTCTCCCGCGCGGTTGCGATGGATGTATCGAAATACCCATCGGTCCGGACTCGTTCCTCGCGGAGGTGACGCAGTTCCTGTCGGTCAAGTGAAAAGAGAAAGAGGTTGTTCTCATGACTCGACTCTTGGTGGTGGACGACGAAGAGCAAAACCGGTGCCTGCTGCAAACACTCCTTACAGCCTACGGCTATGAGGTGACGGCCGTCACGGATGGCGGCGAGGCGCTCGATGTCGCCCGCGCAACTCCGCCAGACCTGATCATCACCGACATCCTTATGCCGGGCATGGATGGCTTCACACTTTGCCGGGAGTGGAAGAAGGACGAACGGTTGCAGCGGATACCTTTCGTCTTCTACACGGCCACCTACACCGATTCCAAAGACGAAGAGTTTGCGCTGAGTCTGGGGGCCGAACGGTTTCTGGTCAAGCCCCAGGAACCCGATGTCTTGGTCGCTATGGTGAAGGAAATCACGGACGACCACGGAACCAATCGACTTGGCGCCCCTGCCGATACGCTGGAAGACGAAGCCGTGTACTTCAAGAAGTACAACGCAAGACTCATCCGAAAGCTGGAGGACAAACTGCTCCAACTCGAGACAACGAATCGCGCCCTGTGCGAGGAGAGTGCACGACGCCAAGGAACCGAGATGGAGTTGCGGAAAAGCGAAGAGCGCTTCCGTACCCTTGTCTCAAATATTCCTGGAATCGTGTTCCGCTGCCACGTCGAGCCGCCTTGGCGCGTAGAGTTCGTGACCGATGCAGCGCTTCAATTGTCGGGCTACTCCGCCGAAGATTTCATGCAGGGTAAGCTCCAAGGCTTCGCGGATCTCATCTTGCCGGAGGACTTTGAAGAGGTGGCCAGGGCCGTGAGCAAGGGGGTGGCGTCGCGCCAGCCCCATGCCGTGGAGTACCGAATCCGGACGGCGAATGGCGATGTTCGATGGGTGGCAGAGCAAGGCCGCGCCGTTTTCGACAAGGATGGAAAGGCGCTTTGGTTGGATGGCGTGATCTGGGACATCACCGAATGGAGGCTCTCGGCCGCGGAGAGAGAACGCCTAATCTCCGCAATCGAGCAGGCCGCGGAAATGGTCGTGATAGCGGATACGGCAGGCGCGATCCAGTACGTGAACCCGGCGTTCGAACAAATCACCGGATACTCGCGCGAAGAAGTCCTCGGACAGAACCCCCGCATCCTCCAAAGCGGAAGGCACGATTCGGCTTTCTATCAACAGATGTGGGATCGCCTCACAACCGGCCAGACATGGGCTGGACATTTGGTGAACCGAAAGAAAGACGGAACACTCTACGAGGAAGAGGCAACGATTTCCCCCGTGCGCGACGTTTCCGGCGCCATCGTCAACTACGTTGCGGTAAAACGCGACGTCACGCGCGAAGTCGAATTGGAGGCCCAACTGCGCCAAGCGCAGAAGATGGAAGCGATTGGCCATCTTGCTGGCGGAGTTGCCCATGATTTCAACAATGCCCTGCAGGCCATGCTTGGACATACGGAATTCGCTATGGAGCAGGCCGCGCCCGACAGCACGCTTTACGATGACTTGATTCAAGTGAAGAAGGGAGCAGAACACGCCGCGTCATTGACGCGACAGTTATTGGCGTTCAGCAGGCAGCAAGTGCTGCAGCCCAGGGACGTCGATTTAAACGAGTTGCTCGGCGGTCTCCTAAAGATGGTTCGGCGCCTGATCGGCGAGGACATTCAGCTTGAGTTTGTACGCGGCGCGGGGCTTGCCACCGTGCATGCGGACCCCGGCCAATTGGAGCAAGTGGTCCTCAATCTCTGCGTGAATGCCCGCGACGCGATGCCTCGCGGCGGCAAGCTCACGATTGAAACAGGACAAGTTACCCTGACCGAATCGTATTGCGAAGCCCACTTATGGGCAAAGCCGGGTCCCTGGGCCTTGCTGACTGTCAGCGATGCAGGTATTGGTATGGACGCTGAGACGCAACAAAGACTGTTCGAACCATTCTTCACGACAAAGGAGGAAGGGAAAGGTACCGGGCTGGGACTGGCCACCGTATATGGAATTGTGAAGCAGCATGGCGGCCTCATTCATGTTTACAGCGAAGTCGAAAACGGCACAGTCTTTAAAATATACCTGCCAACCGTGGAACGGCCCGCGAATGATGTGAAACAGCCGGAAAAGAGTCCGGTTGTTGGAGGAAGCGAAACCATCCTGGTGGCTGAAGACAACAGGGAACTCAGGGCGCTCGCGGCGCGCATTCTCGAAAGGGCCGGATACACGGTTCTTCTGGCAGCGGATGGCAGAGAAGCTGTTGACGTGTTCAAAACCCACGCCCGCGAAATTGCATTGGTTCTGCTTGACGTCATCATGCCCAAAGAAGGCGGGCGCTCCTCGTGCAACGAGATCATGGAAGTGAAGCCTGACATCCACGTGTTGTTCAGCAGCGGCTACGGCGGCAGCGACGTCCACGACCGGTTCTCATTGAACCACGGCGAGCACTTCATCCAGAAACCCTATGAGCCGAAGAAACTGCTGCAGAAGGTCCGCGAGATTCTCGACTCTCAGCCTTCGCACTAAGCCGTAGCACGGGACAAGACGACAACATCGGTCGCGAAGCGCTATCTCGCACAGGGAAATGACCACCCGGGACCGCCAATCTCCTGATTGGCTCCCCGTTCCGCCTACCATTTTGAAAGTCTCCTTCGGCGACGACTATACTCGTCTTTTCCCAAAATCATGCTCGATTCGTGAGGTTTCCTTGAAAGACACGCTTCCTGAAGCAATCCCGGACCCCCAGGAGGAGTGTAACCATTTTGCCCCGATTCGCGGCCTCATACCCGCCTGCAACGCCAAGGGCGTACCCTTTGCTCTAGTCGACCTCAATCGATGGATCCGCCTGAGCCGCACGGCATATAAGACTCCCAAAATCGATGTCCTCTTCGATTCGTTCGACCTGAAGACTTTCCAGGAGATGACCACCTGTGCCGACGGGCTCGACACGCGGCTTTCAATTCGCACAAAGTGCATGAGCGCGCCGCCTGCGGTTAATGACCTGAAGGCGCTTGCCCCGTGGGACGTGTTCCTGACATGCACCTCTCTCAACGAGGAATTCATTCGCGCGTGGATGGACGTATGCCTTCAATGCCAGATTCCGCTCCGCCTTCAGATTCATGCGCCGCTCACTGCCGAATGCGACGCGGAAACATGGGCCGCCAGCCTCGCGCAGCACGGCGTTGTCTCGTTGAATATCCGTCTCGCGGATCCGTTCGCCCCAACGAAGACGAGGGCGCTTGATGAACCTGTAGCGTCCGCCATGGCCCGTATTGCGGCGCTGTTGGACGCAGCGCAGGCGATGAACATCGAAACGAATCTTATCGGCCTGCCTTTCTGCTTCGTCGAAGAACGCCTTTGGCCCAACCTTCTCAATTCAAAGCAGTTTGGGTTGGATCATCAACAGTACGGCTCTAAAGCATACGGCCTCGCAGCACTTCTCTACCGTCGCGGGTCCATCGTAGCAGGCAAAATCGTGACCATGCTGTTGGCTCGACACACCCTCCACAAAGATGCGATCGATGCACGCATATTGCCGCTGCTCGTGAGCAAACCGGTGCCCTACCTATGGGCCATCGCGTTTCGAAAGCTGACGCGTCACCTGCGATTTCTTCCCAAAACTCCCCATGTCCGCCCCTCCGACGACATACTCGATAACGCCGTGCTCGCCCAGAACAATGCCGCATCGCGGCTGGACTCCCATCCCGTTTGCGGGACCTGTCGATTGAGACGAATCTGCGACGGTGTCACGCCTGAAGCGCAATGTGCCTTCTGCAAAGGCGAGGCCAAAGCGCAAGAAGGAGAACTGATCGTATCGCCCCTCCATTTCGCCACGGCGCGCTTTCGATATTTCGACGCGTTCGATACGGGGCGCGGCTCCTTCTCGGAAGGTCAGATTGCCCTGGCCAAGAAAGCCAACGAACTCACCAGCAACAGCCAGCCCTCGCGCCGCATTACGCCTTACGAGTACGGCACGGACGACGCCATGTTCGCGCAATTCGAGGGGGCTGTGCAGTGGCGGTCGATTTCCAATGGCGAGAAGCTAAGCTGGTCTCTCGCGCGTCTCACGGCTCCATGCACGGTGTCGGTCACGTTCGGAGGCGGGATCGCCGATTACATCGGCTTCAGCCTCGGGCGTCACTGCCGGCTGGTATGCCCCATGGAAGCCTATCGCCACACCCTGACGCTGCACATCGAACCCGACGGCCACTACGTCTTCCTGCGTGACGGCAAGCTCATTCGCCCAACGGAGTTCGAGGGCCTGTTTTACGCGCCCGTACGGCTCGCGTCGGCCATCGACCTCCGTCTCTCAATCTGGAACATCGAGTCGGTTATTCTCAGCCAGTTCGTGGACATCTGGACCGACGACGCCAGCACGGCCGCCGCTCGTCCAAAACCCACGTACTCCGTGATCGTCGTCAGCACGCGCTACGCGCGCCGTTTGCAGGCCGTCCTGCTGAGTCTGGCAAACCAACGAGACTTCGACATGAACAAGCTCGAAGTCATCGTTGCCTACGTGCCGGGATTGGACCCCACCGACGACCTGATCGACAGCCTTCAAATGACACACCCCGATCTGCACATTCACCGTTCTCCGTTTCAGGAGAAATACGCCAACTCGAAGGGGTTCATCATCAACGAAACCGTGAAGATGGCCTCCGGAGAGTGGGTCGTTTTGATGGATTCGGACATCTTGGTGCCTCCCGATATGTTTCAGCATATCGATTCGCTGCAGACCGGGGGATCCTTTCTAGCGGCAGACGGCCGCAAGATGCTCTCGCCCGAGACTACCGCCAAGATTCTGCTCGGCGAAGTGCTGCCCTGGCGCGACTGGGACAGCCTCCTTGCGGACAGCAGCGAATTCCGGCTGCGCGAGGCGCACGGAGTGCCCGTTGGGTTCTTTCAATGCGTGCGAGCCTCCTGCTGGGAGAAAGTGCAATATGAAGAACTCGACCATTTCGAAGGGTCGGACATGCGATTCGGTATGCGAATCATCGATGCTTTCGGCCCACCCACGCGACTGAGCGGCCTTCCCGTCCTCCATCTGGATCACGGCGGCAGCCAATGGTATGGCACGGTGAAACACCGTTGAGCTCGGGTTTGGTGGCTTGTTCGCCAGTAAGGTACAGTACGCCCCATGACTTCCGCCGTCTACAACAGCCTCTACTCCCGGCAACTCCGCCGTGTAATTCCCGATTTGATTCGAAGCCGCGGACTCATTTACGACCTCGTGTCGAAAGACCTTCGGGCGCGCTATCGCAATACCATCATCGGCTTCATGTGGACGGTGCTTCAACCGCTGGCATTCACGCTTATCCTGACCTTCGTCTTTACCTATGTCTTCCCCGGAAAAGCCGCGGGCCTTTCGGGCGACCATCCGTTCATTGTGCACGTGTTGTGCGGGCTCGTCTTCTGGCAAATGTTCGCCACGTCGCTGAGCCGCGCGACAGGCTCGCTCATCGACAATAACGATTTAGTCAAGAAGGCTTATTTTCCGCGTGAGGTTATTCCGCTCGCATCCATGGGGATTTGCGTTGTCAATGGGGCCATCGGGTTTGGGCTGTTTGTGGTGATTCGACTCTGGTTTGAAGGAGGCTTCGGCTGGAGCATCATGTGGCTGCCGGTCATACTAGCCATCCAAATCATGTTCACCACCGGCGTAGCGCTGCTTTGCTCTTACCTCAATGTGTACTACCGCGACGTTGGGTATATCGTTGAAGTCGCCTTGACCTTCGGATTCTATGCGACCCCCATCTTCTACAGCGTCGAACAAGTGAGGGCGACCGCGGGATCCTCGCCCGTGTTCCATCTGTACATGCTGAATCCCATGGTGGGAATCATTTCGTCCTATAGGCAAGCGCTGCTCGACGAGGTGACCCCATCGCCAGAGCTCATGGCGTACCCATTTCTGTGCGCGCTGATTGTGCTTGCCCTGGGGATTGTCATGTTTAGACGCAACGCTCCCACCATTGCCGATCATCTCTAATGCCCATCATCGAATTACAGAACGTCGGAAAACAGTTCGCGACACGCAAGGGCGTAGGTCTCCTGCTCGGGCGCCGTGGCCTCATCGACATGTTTCGCGGACGCCGGACGGAAACATTCGACGCGCTCAGTAGAATCACGTTCAATGTCGAGGCTGGCGAATCCGTCGGCATTATCGGGCCAAATGGGTCGGGCAAGAGCACGTTGCTCAAAATTCTCGCTGGTGTAACGACTCCTTCCTCGGGGCACGTCTGCATTCGAGGCCGCGTCGCCTCTCTGCTCGAACTGGGCGCGGGGTTCCACCCGCTTCTGACTGGGCGTGAAAACGTCTATCTCAACGGACGCATCCTCGGAATGTCCCGCAATGACGTCGACGGGGTCTTCGATCATATCGTTGAATTCTCCGGAATCGCCCCGTTCATCGACAACCCCGTCGAGACCTACTCCAGCGGCATGTTTGTGCGCTTGGCATTTTCAGTGGCCGTGCATTCCAACCCCGACATCTTCCTCGTGGACGAAGTGCTCGCCGTAGGGGACGAAGAATTCCAGCGCAAGTGCCGCCAGCGCATTATCGACTTGCGGGATCAAGGCAAGACTATTGTCTTTGTCTCCCACGACCTCGGCCTGGTTCACGCCTTGTGCAACAACGTCGTTCTGCTCACCAAGGGGGAAATGATCACCCGCGGAACTCCTCAACAGACAATTGAATACTACCTGAGACAGTCGGGATCGCCAGACGGCGTTCACACGCTGAAGAAGGGCAATCTGGACGCCGTTTTCGCGAATGGACGCATCTCCTTATTCCGCAACCAAGCGGAAATCAGCGCCCCCGGCGGCCTTCGCGCCGAAGTGTATTCGATGGAAGCCTGTCATCCTTGCCACGAGGCAAGTTGGCATGTCGTCGAAAAAAGCCCCACTCACTGTGTCGCTCATGGGCGCATGCCCCGCTTGCCCATGGTGCATATTTGGACGCTGCGCCTGGAGGCGGATCGCCTCACTTGGAGTCTGGCAATCGAATGCGACCGCCCGACCCCCGTCACGCTTATCAATACGAACCTCGCTTTTCCTGCCGTGTACCGGCAATGGAGCTATGGCGAATTGGAGGGCGATTTCCCCGAGCTTCTCCCAACCGACACCATGTGGACTTCCGTGGCCGCGTATACGGCCCCGTGTCGCGAGGCAGCTCTATTCTCGCCGGACGAATCGCTTCATCCCTGTGTCGACGTGCGCGTAGATACCCGCCATCCCTTCGTTCGCCTCTTCTGGTTCAACAGCGACTATCTCGCCGGGTCGCGCATCCTTCAGGTAAACGCTCACCTTCCTGCCCACGAAGCGCGTCTTCCCGAAGGCCGTACCGAATTATTCGAGACAACGATTGACCTCGGCTCTACGCGGGAGTCGATTCACGCCCGTTCTCAGGCCGTTCGCAGTATCCAGTCCGGCGATGCGGAGTATCGCATCGAACATGGAGGCGTGTGCATTTCTCTTGGCGGAAAAGAAGTCACGAGAGGTTGCCATGTGTACAGTTCGCTTCTGATTGGCCACCTTTGGAACGACAGTCCAGGGTTGCAATGGGGAAGCGTCTTTCGGAACGGCCACGAACTGCACGTCTCCGGCGAGTCGCGGCGCCTGCCCTTTCATCTCCTCTGGAAGATTGCCCCCTGCAATTCTGGAATCCAGATAGAGCTTTGGCTCGATGCCTTGGAACCATTGGACGTTCAGGAATACCAAGTCAGCATTATGCTTCGTGACGAATACAGCCGTTGGCAAAGTGAATACGAGTCGGGCGCTTTTCCCATCATCCCCGCGAGCCAGGAAGACTGGACCCATCTGAATGCCGACTACAGGCCAGGAAGGCACATTTCCGCCCTGGGGCCATCACTTCCTCAAGTAACACTAACCAGCCAAAACCCGGACTGCCTTCCCAGAATGACGGCCCTGAACACCGCTTACTACGAAAACGCTCGCGTGCTCCAAGCCTTGCACACTCCGGAACGATTGGCGTTTCACTTCGACAAAGGCAAACGGCTGCTCTTTTCCGGCACGATCAGTGTAGAAGAGACTCGGGATAACCGTTAGGTCCGCCTCACTAATGCGCAGTCGATGTCACTGGCCAAGGCTAGGGACCTCTTTGGATCCCATACGCTCCCAGTCGCACAGGCGCGTCTTGGCCAAGTTCCCGCGCTTCTCCTTCACTTCAGGCACGGTTTTCGCCTATAATTGACAACAGCGAGTCAGCGGCTACACGCGGGGCGCCACGGGGTGTAGTGGCTTTTTCTACCTTATTCGACTTGAAATCACTTGGCGACCACGCGTGGAGAAGTACCGTGACCTCTGACACTCAGACTGCCCCCTCCGTCAATTCGAATTCCGCTGCGCAAAGCGACCTCGCTCCGCTGGAAAAGACCAAGTCCCGAACGCTCACCAAGCGCGGCGTTCTGTGGCTGGGCCAGACCTGCAACCAACGTTGCTACTTCTGCTATTTCTTGAATCGCATAAGTGACGCTCACCACCCCGAGCACCCCTTCATGTCACTGGAAAAAGCCAAGGAAATCTGCAAGCAGCTTCGCTACTTCTATGGCAACACCTCCATCGACATCCAGGGCGGCGAACCTACCATCTATCCCGACATCCTCGAACTCGTCCGGTACTGCCGTGAGATTGGCCTCTACCCTACGCTCATTACCAACGGCCTGCAGCTCGCCAAACCGGGGGTTCTCGAACAATTCCGCGACGCGGGCGTCCGCGACTTCCTGGTCAGCCTTCATGGAATCGGCGAGCAACACGACCTCGTCGTCGGCAAGAAGGGCGCCTACGAAAAAATCACCGTGGCCATCCAGCGCATGCGCGATCTGAACTTCCCATTCCGGCTGAACTGCACCATGTCGAAGCCCGTCGTCCCCCTGCTGCCCGAAATCGCCAGAAGAGCCGTCGAATATGGCGCTCGCGCCGTCAATTACATCGCCTTCAATCCCTTTGAAGATCAGGACGCCGGCGTAAGGACCCACGAAAACGTCGCCCGCTACTCGGAAATTAAGCCCTATCTCACCGAAGCCATGGACATCCTCGAAAATGCTTCGATTGAAGTCAACGTGCGTTATCTTCCCCTCTGCATGGGGGAGTCCCGTCACCGCAAGAACTTCTATAACTTCCAGCAGCTTCCCTATGACCACCACGAATGGGATTATCAAAGCTGGATGTGGACAGGCTTGCAGCCGGAACGTATGCGGGATGGCGATCTCGTCCCTGTGTTCAGGCTTGGCCCCTTGGCCGACCGCGTATTCCGCGGTCACAGCAGTCTGATTCGCGACAACTACTACCGTCGCCCATGGCGCGGCCGCATACGTTTTACCGCACAACATGCGTTGGGGCTTATTACGCAGGCGCTTCGCGGCAAGGATGTCCTCTATCGCGAAGAAGCTCGGAAGCGGGCTGCGCGCGAGTTGCACTACCAGTACCATGCCGGGTGCGTCCAGTGCGCCGCGCGTGACATCTGCGACGGTTTTCACGGCGACTATGCCGGATTGTTCGGAACCTCGGAAGCCACTCCAATCTCCGAGGCCGAAGTTGCGAAGACCCCTCTCCACTACATTCAAAACCAGGAGAAAGTTGTCGAGAAGGAGGATCGCGACTGGGCATTGACGGGTAATTCCGCCGGGAACAACTGATTTTGACAGGCACGGCCTCTGCCCGATAGGGCTCTCTCCAGCATTTCTTCGCGGCAAGAACGACCTTGCTTCCCGGCAGCCTTTGCCATAGCGCCTACGTGCGCTGTGCAATTCCCGCGCGTATCGCCCATGCCCTCCCTCTCGAACTTGAACGCCCTTTCTGAAAGATGTATTCTAAATACATCTTTAGGCAAGGCAACGACGGGAGACAAATTCCATGGGTTCTCTGTATGAAACGCTGGGCGGGCAGGCGGCAGTCGATCAGGCGGTAGACATCTTCTATCGCTACGTATTGACGGATGAGCGGATCAGTCATTTCTTCGAAGACGTCGATATGGAACGACAAGCGGCAAAGCAGAAGGCCTTCATGACCATGGCCTTCGGCGGACCGCACAACTATACCGGCGCGGATATGCGCAGGGGGCACGCACACCTCGTCGCGCGCGGACTCAACGACTCGCACTTCGACGCGGTGAAAGAGAACCTCGAGAAATCGCTCAAAGACCTCTCTGTGCCCGCCGAGCTTATTCAGCAGGTGCTTGCCATTGCGGAGTCCACGCGCAACGACGTACTGAACCGCGAAGCGGCCTCCGTGTAGTCGCCATGAACGAATTGGTCTTCGAGGGGGACACGCTCGCCGTGCCCCCCGGCGGCACGGTGCTGGAAGCGCTGGAGGCCGCTGGCGTACACGCACCCAGTTCCTGCCGGAGCGGGATCTGCCAATCGTGCGTGCTGCGCGCCGTGGAAGGAACGCCGCCGCCCGCCGCGCAAGCGGGGCTACGCGACACCTTGCGGGCGCAAGGCTATTTTCTCACGTGTATGTGCAAACCGGAAGGCCGCTTGGTTGTGGCCCGGCCGGATGCGGCAGGCCTTCGATTTACCGCACGCATCGCCGGTGTGCGGCGCTTCAATGGCGCCGTCGCGGAGGTGCGGCTTCGTTGCGACAGTGCGTTCGAGTATCGCCCCGGACAATTCCTGAACCTCATTCATCCCCAAGGTGCCGTCCGAAGTTACTCACTTGCGAGCGTGCCCGGTGTCGATGACGCGCTCCATCTCCACGTCGCGCGTGTGCCCGGCGGCGTGATGAGCGGCTGGGTGCACGACCACGCGCAAGAAGGCGACGCCGTCCAAATCCTGGGCCCACATGGCAACTGCTTCTATGTCGAAGGCGCTCCCGCACAACCACTGCTTCTGGCGGGCACCGGCACCGGCCTCGCTCCCTTATACGGCATCGTGAAAGACGCCCTTCGTCAAGGACACACGGGGCCGCTCCACCTCTTCCACGGAAGCGTCCGCAAAGAAGGCCTTTACCTCGTCGAGGAACTCCGCGCACTCAGCAAATACCACCCGAATCTCCATTACTATCCCTGCGTGCTCGAAGGCGACGCCGACGCAGAAGTCCACACCGGACCGCTCGACATCTATATCGCGTCCACGCTCCCTTCGCTCAAAGGCTTCCGCGTCTTCCTCTGCGGACACCCCGACCTCGTGAAGCTCCTGCAAAAGAAGACCTTCCTCATGGGATCCAGCATGAAGGAAATCTTCGCGGACGCCTTCGTGCCCGCAAAATCTGCGGCTGCGTAGCCATTCGGCAACGTGATTGAAAACGTCCGCCCACAAGATACAATATGCGCGACAGTCTCGTACCCCTCCAGACATACCACGGAGATAGCGCATTGCCAAGGCGGATTGTATGCGTCTACACATGAATCCAATCATCCTCGCGACGATTGCCGTGATCGCTTCGTCCCCCAACACCGGCGCGGTCGAAACGCTCTATATCGTTCCCATGAGCCACACGGATATCGGCTTCACCGCGCCCCCCTCCACCGTTGCCAGGCAAATGGCCGCATCGGTCGATGATGCTCTTGAAGCCGCGAAACGCGACCCCGGCTACCTTTGGGTCTTCGAGAACTTCTGGCAATTGGAACAATGGCTCAAGAAGCACCCAGACCCCGGCCCCGTCGTCCGGAGACTCAAGGAAGGCCGTTTCGGGCTCAGCGCCGTCTATGCAACACCCCAAACGTCACTGCTCAGCGATTGGACACTGGAGTGGTATTTCCGCCTACCCGCGGAATGGGGAAGAAAGCACGGACTTCCCATGGACTGGGCCGTGCTTGACGACGTCCCCGGCCATCCCTTCAACCTTCCCAGTTGCCTTGCCAACTGCGGTGTTCGTTATCTCGCCATCGGCTCGAACCAAAGCCTGTCGCGCCGCTTGCCCGCGCCGATCTCCAACACGCCGTTCTGGTGGGAAGGCCCTGACGGACAACGCGTGCTGACATGGATCTCCGCGGAGAACTATGTCGAAGGGTTCGAGCACTACGGTCTTCCCCCCGAAATCCGGCGCGGCGCGCAAAAGGGCGCATACACCGATGAACAACGCCTTGCGTTCATGCGCGAAGACATCGGCAAGGCGCTTGGGCGCCTTGGTGGCCGTCGCTACAACTACGACGCAGCGCTTGTCTTGCACGCATTCGACAATTGGGGCTCGCGTCCCTCCCGCTCCCTGCCCGCCGCGGTGAAACTCTGGAACGACGCCGGAGGCTCGCCGCGTCTCCTCTTGTCTACGCCGCGCGAATTCTTCACGCACATCGAGCAGAAGTACGGAGCGCAATTGCCCACGCATCGTGGAGGCTTCGGCGGACAATGGGACATCGTGCGGCTGGGCACGCCCACCGCCATGGCTCGTGCACGTGCGTTCGAAGTCAAGCTGCGCGCTCAAGAACGTCCGAGACGCAAGAGTATCGCTGCTCTCCTCACATATTGGGAACACAGCTTCGGCATGGGTCCCAGTTGGCCCAACCTCCTTACGCGGGAAGAGCTGCTGCGCCACAATCGCGACCAAGAACGCATGGTGAACTCGTGGCCTCTGCCGCCGCTACAATGGACGCGCGGCACACCCGTCGAGCTTCCGTTGGAATCGGCGGCCGCCGGGCTCGAGTCGAACTGCCTTTATCTCGTAACGACAACCAAGTGCTGCACGTCATACCACAAACTGGACGCCCAAGACTGGCCCGAACATAGCGTCGAACGCTTGAGCCACGGCACGCTGCGCCTTCGCCACACGATCAACCGTCTCACGCTGCCGCCGGGTGCGCGCGTCATCTGGGCGTGGAGACTGTCGTCCTCCGAAGCCGGCGCCCCGGCCCTCGTGCACACCGATTCCGGAGCCACACGCATTCCCCAAGACAACATCCTCGCCTACGACCCTGGTCGCTGGATCGCGTGGCAGGGATTCTCGTTGGGAGAAACCACGTTCACGCCACACGGCGTCTTCTCGTTTAACCGCAGAACATGGGGCCAATGCACTCTGGTCGCGGACGTGCTCTCCCAAGGCGCCCACTGCGTCTTGAAAGGCGATAAAAAAACAACCCTTACCTTCGAAGAAGCCTATCCCGGCGAGGAACCCCTCTTCAGATTCACCATTGACATTGCTTCACGCTAGAGAGACGCAAGCCAAGTCCCCCGCCGCGCGCATAGGACCAAGAAAGACATGAATGAACGGTTTCTTCCCGACAGTGCACACTATCCACCGGGTTTGCCCTATGAAACCTCGGCGTCGTAGGTTCCGCCTCTCCCGTCCGTTGCACCACCCCCGTCCCTTGGCTACAATCGCGCACCAAATGCAGTGTCGTGGAATCTCCCAATCATGAGCACCGCCACCGACAGTCTTCTGCGCGAGTTTCGCGCCCATTTTCCCGATGCAGGCGTGCCGCGGTTATGCCGCGCGCCGGGCCGGGTAAACCTGCTTGGCGAGCACATCGACTACAACGGCTTGCCCGTGTTGCCGATGACCATCGACCGGGAAATCCGCATCGCGTTTGCGCCCCGCCCGGATTCCATGATCCGGCTCCACGAGATCGACGTCACCTATCCTCAAGCCGAGTTCGCGAACGCGGCATCCATCCCCGCGTCTCCCCGCGGAGCTTGGGAAAATTACTGCAAGGCCGCCGTGCAAGGCCTCAACACGCACCTCCAACCGGCGTCGTATCCCGGCATGGACCTGCTGGTCGATGGCACGATCCCGATGGCCGCGGGCCTCAGTTCGTCTACGGCGCTCGTTGTTGCGTCTGCGTTGGCTTATCTCAATGTGCTCGGCGTGCCCCTCGACAAGAGCGGTATTTCCCGCATCGAGCTCGCGGGGCTTCTGGCCGATGCCGAGCGCTACGTCGGCACGCAAGGCGGCGGAATGGACCAGGCGATCATCCTTCTCGGCGGTGAGGGCGCGGCCTGCAAGATCAATTTCCATCCGTTGCGCGTCGAACAGGCGCCGCTCGTTCCGGGCCACGCCATCGTCGTGTGCAACTCGCTCGTCAAAGCCGACAAATCGGGCGGCGCACTCCACCGCTATAACGAGGGCCCGCTCTCGTGCAGGCTCATCCGCGCGATGGTCGAGCGAAAGGCCCAGGAGGAATTTGGGCCCGAGATCGAACTCGACCGCCTCGACGACCTCTGGTCGGGCCCGCTGTGCCTGACCAACGCCGAAGTTGAAGCCCTGTTCGCGCAGACCTTTCACCGCGAAACCACTTCCCTCGCGGAGGCCGCTCGCTTTCTGGAACTGTCCGTGGACGAAATCCGCGCCAAGTGGCTCGGAGACCTCCCCGAACCCGAAGGCGGTTTCCGGCTCCAGGCCCGCGCACGCCACCAGCTCACCGAGTTCAAGCGGGTCGAGTTCGGCCGCGACTGCCTCCTGGTGGGCGATGCCCCCGGTTTCGGATCCCTCATGAACGCTTCGCACGAGAGCTGCCGCGTGGACTACCGGGTCAGTTGCGACGAACTCGACCAACTCGTCGCCGCCGCGCGCGCCGGTGGCAGCCTCGGCTCGCGCCTGACAGGCGCGGGCTTCGGCGGTTGCACCGTCAACTTGGTCCCCGAATCGCAGACCGAGGAGTTTTCCCGGCACATCGCAAAGCGCTATTACGAACCCCTCGCCGAATCCCACGGAATCACCGAAAACACGGCAGCCGCCGTTCTCGTGGTTCACCCTTCCCCTGCTGCCGGCTACATGTGACGCAAAGGCCCGTCCAAGGAAACGCTTGTAACCCGATGCCTGGATTCACTAGAATCACGTATCTCGATGACAATGCGGTCAACGACAGCATTGTTTTTCCCTTGCTTTGCGAAGTTAAGTGTCGAATCCGCGATGGAGCGCCCCATGGAACGTAAGCGTTCCCAAAGGGTTAAGCATATTTCGTCTTTTGACAGGATGCGACATGCATGGTAAGGTTTTAGTGAGGTCGCGTTTAGGTGACCTGCTCGTGGGGATATCCTCGCGAGTAGTGCGTGTGAATGCGCCTTCGCTCCGTGTTCTTTGCGCGGAATCCTTCCCCACGCATGGCCATCTCGCCTATCGGGGGTCGGAAAGTTCGCGAGGAGGAGGGAGCCGTGGGTAAATTTGCATACAAGGCTATCGACAATGCAGGAGCAGAAACGTCCGGCATCCTCGAGGCCGACACCGAAGCAGACGCAGTCAAGGAAGTTGGCCGGCAAGGATTGTATGTACTGGAGGTCCGCCCGGCGTCGATTATCGATGAACAGCGGCACCGGTGGCGCTCTCAACGCGAAGTGTTGGAACGCCAGGAGGCAAAGCGACAAGAGCAGCTCAAGAAGCGCCAAACCCGGCAACGGCTGGTCGTGCGGTATCTCGACGGTCGAACCGAGTATGGCGTTTGTTTTGCGCTAAACCCAAAGGAAAGTGTGTTCCACCTCGATAAGGTGGATTCGGAAGGTGTGACGACGGGAAACACGACACAAGTTCGCTTTGCGGACCTCAAGGCCGTGTTCTACGTGAAAAGCTTCGACGGAAACTATGACAAGACGCTGCGTTACCGCGAATGGGTCGCCGAAGGCAGCGAGCTTATCATCGAATTCAATGACGGTGAGATTCTGAAGGGTAGTTCTCTTCTGCACTACGATCCGAACGAGCCGCGCTTCCACGTAATCCCCGCCGACCCCACGACCAACAACATCAGCGCGATGGTGGAGCGGGCTGCGGTAAAACGCATCTACACCCCCGAGGAATGGAAAGAACGAAAAGTCGAAGAGGCGCAGGCGCGCAAGTCCGAAGATTCCGCCGGAGACTTGTCTCAGGAAGAGACCACCGGCGATTTCTACTTCGAAACGCGCAACTACGCTTCCGCCTTGGAGCAGTACCGGCTGGCAGCCAAGAAGTTTCCGCAGTCCAAGCGGATTCGGCGAAAAATGCTGGCCGCACAGTTTAACATCGGCGTGCAGCACATCAAGCGCCGCGAATATGACGCGGCCCTCGTGTGCATGCAAAAGGTGCTCCATGCCGAGCCCCAAAACACGCACGCCCAAAAGAAAGTCGTACAGTTGCAGAAAATTATCGAGCGCGGTCAGAAGCCTGGGCCACATTCACCGGTACCCGACGACTTTTGAACGTGCGTGTTCGCATAGCGCCGGCTCGGAATCGCGGCGTAACCACTGAAACAGTCATACGACCGTGGCGGTCTATTCAGGCAAATTGGGGATGCCCCCGTCACGAACTGGGTCCGGGCTCACGGCCGGATTTCCGAACGGAATGTTGATCGCAATAATTGCAGACCTCCACGCCAACCTGGAAGCGACCAGGGCGGTGTTAGGCGACATAGACAAGCGTAAGCCCGACAAAACCATTTGCCTGGGCGACCTTACCGGTTACAACGCAAACCCTAACGAAGTCGTCGAACTCGTCCGAGAACGCGAAATCCCCACCATCATGGGCAACCACGACGCAGCCGTCTGCGGCCTCGAAGACCCGTGGTTCTTCCGTGAAGCCGCCAAGCGTGTTATCGAATGGCAGATCGACCAACTGAATGACGATCACCGTCGCTGGCTCTCCTCGTGCCCCGAGCAAATCGTCTTCCGCGGCTCGTGTCTCGGCGTGCACGGTTCCCCCAGCAGCCGCGACGACTACATCATCGATTGGCTCGACGCTATGCGTCAGCTCGAGTTTCTCAACGGACGCGACGTCTCCGTGTGCTTCTTCGGCCACAGCCACCGTCCCTCGTTCTTCAGCGAAAAAGGCAACACGACCAGTCACACCGCCGATGTGCGCCAACTGCACCCGGCCAATCGCTACTTCATCAACCCCGGCGCCGTCGGCCAACCCCGCGACCGCGATCCCCGCGCCGCGTATGGCCTCTTCGAAAGCGATAAGATGACCTTTGAATTCTGCCGCATCGAATACGACGTCGAAACGTGCCAACGAAAGATTATCGAGGCAGGTTTGCCTACGGAATTGGCCCGCCGCCTCTCCAAAGGCAAGTAGACGGTGAGCAAGACCGCCAGCCGGCACATAACGTACACGCACCCCGGATACGCGCAATGACGATTCGCGAACGGCTCGAAGAACGGGAACGGCTTACCCTAAGCCCCCACGCAGCCCTGTCGGCCCTATCGCGCGGACGCGAACGCCCCGAGCAGGAACACGACTATCGCACCGCATTCCAGCGTGACCGCGACCGTATCCTGCACACCAAAGCCTTTCGCAGGCTGAAGCATAAGACCCAGGTCTTCCTTGCTCCCGTGGGCGACCACTACCGCACGCGCCTCACGCACACGCTCGAAGTAGCACAGATTGCCCGCACCGTGTCCCGAGCGCTCTTCCTCAACGAGGATCTCACCGAGGCCATCTCCCTCGGCCACGACCTCGGCCACACCCCCTTCGGCCACGCAGGCGAATTCGTCTTAAACGAAGTCTACGCGCCGGGCTTTCGCCACTACGAGCAAAGCCTGCGCGTCGTCGAAAAACTCGAACCTTCAAGGCGCGGCCCAGGCCTCAACCTCACCGCCGAAGTCCGCGAAGGCATTCTCAACCACTCGAAGGGCAAGGCTATTTTATTGAAGCGGCCCAGCGACCGGACGGTAACACTCGAAGCACAGGTCGTCAGCGTCAGCGACGCCATCGCCTACATCAACCACGATATCGACGACGCAATCCGCGGAGGGCTTATCTCGATCGCGGATCTCCCCAAGGAGGCCATCGATCTCGTCGGTCATACCTCCTCGCAACGCATCAACACCATGGCAACCGCCCTCATCGAAGGCAGCGAAGACGGTGTCATCGCCATGCAAGAAGAAGTGCGTCAAGCTACCGTCGAATTGCGCGCCTACCTCTATGCCAATCTCTACCCCTGCAAGGCCATCCGGGGCGAGATCGACAAGGCCAAGAAGATCCTGCGCGAACTCTATTCCTACGTCATGGAAAATCCGACTCATGAAAGCAGCGCAGGCGATCCCAATGAGCCTCTCGAGCGCCGCACCGTCGATTTTCTCGCGGGCATGACCGATTCCTACGCCATGCAACTCTACAGCAAGC
>JBHEKO010000057.1:0-6840 GCA_041859475.1 Candidatus Hydrogenedentales bacterium | reverse complement strand
CGCGACCGGGCGGACAAGCCGGAATACAAAGTCAAGCTATCCGCCGCGTTCTGTTTTTCCAACCGTGTGAACTCCATTGAATATTATCACAACCGCGCGCCCGCAACGTGATTTCCATGTAGTCGCCCACGGATTCTTCCCCCAATGGCGGCGCGGTCGCGAATCCGAGTTTGGGGTGCGCGTGGAATCCCTGCGAGTACGCGATTGGCGCACACGCACGCCGTAGCACGCGTATCCATGCGTTCACCAACTCCAAGTGCGAAAGGAACCGCGTCTCTCCCAATCTGCCGATGCGAAGCCGCAGGCGTTGGGCAGGCTCGGGCTCCTTGAACTCCGGCAACGGCGTGCGCACCCATGCCTGTTCGTCAATTCTCCCCTGCTTCTGCCGCTTGAGCATGTGCTTGCACAGATCGCGCTCGCGATAGATCACTCCGCAAAGGTGGCATTTCCCCGCGCGGCAATCTTGCGCGTGCTTCAACTCCATCGCGCGCTGCCAGTCTTCCTGAAACCACTTCTTGGGAATCATCATATCGATGTGGTCCCACGGCAGGCGCTCGTCGAGTTCGCGCGCGCGCAACGCCCCGGCCACGTCGTACTCGGTTTGCTGCACGGCATCGAGCCACGCCTGGAAATTGAGATGCTCGTTCCACGATTCGAGGCGCGCGCCGTTGCGCCACGCCGCTTCGATCAGGTCCGCACCGCGCCGGTCCGCGCGCGAGAGCATCCCTTCGATAAACGTCGTCTCCGGCTCGTGCCGGCCGAACTTGATGGCCGCATGCGGCCGAAAACCATTTTCGAGAATGCGCTGCCTGCGGTAAGCCTCGTCAAGCGTGATTTGCTCGGCCCACTGAAACGGCGTGAACGGCTTAGGCACGAACGTAGACACGCCCGTGTTCACCTTCGCTTTGGGATTCACGGTACGCCCCAACTTCAACGTGCGAATGCAAAGGTCCACGATTGCCTCGACGTCTTCGTCGCGTTCCGTGGGAAGCCCAATCATGAAATACGTCTTCACGTGGTTCCATCCGCGCTTGAACGCCTCCGAAGACATTTGCAGCAGGTCTTCGTCCGGAATCCATTTGTTGATCACCGCCCGCAACCGGGGCGTGGCGGCTTCCGGCGCGAAGGTCAGCCCACTACGCCGCACGCCCGCGACCATGTCCGCCAACTCGACGGAAAACGAATCGAGCCGCAACGACGGCAACGACACAGCGACGTTCTCCTGCGCGGCGCGTTTGGCGGCTTGCTCAACCAACATGCGCGGGCGCGAGAAGTCGCACGTCGATAGGGAAACCAGGGAGATCTCCTCGTACCCGGTAGCCTCCAACGTCCGCTGCATGAGTTCGTCCACCTTCTCCAGGCTTCGCTCGCGCACGGGCCGCGTAACCATGCCTGCCTGACAGAAACGGCACCCCTGCGTACACCCGCGCAACACTTCGAGCCCGACGCGATCGTGAACCTGCGCCGTGTACGGCACGATGTAATTGACGGGGAACGTGGCCCCGTCGAGATCCTGGACGATGCGTTTGACGATCTTGGGGGCGTCTTCTTTGGGAAGGATGCGCCCATCGGGCATGGTCTCGAAGGGGTACAACTCCGGCACATACACCCCGCCGATCTTCGCGAGAGCTTCCAGCCGCTCAACCCGCGGGAGCCCTTTGGACGCGCGCAGACTCTCCGCGATATCCAGGACGACGTCCTCGCCTTCCCCGATAACGAAGAAGTCAATGAACGGGGCAAGCGGTTCCGGATTGAACACCGAGGGACCACCGGCCATGGTCAGCGGATGCGACTCGTCGCGATCTTTGGTACGTAGCGGCATGCCCGCCAAGTCGATGATGTTGAGAATATTCGTATACGTGAGTTCCGACTGAAGCGTAAACCCGATGACATCCATGGTTCCCAGCGAATCCTTGGACTCGTTCGTGAACATCGGCAATCCGCGGTCGCGCAGTTGCCGTTCCATGTCCGGGGCCGGCGCATACGCCCGCTCGCACCAGCACCAGTCGAGTTTGTTCAAGATGGCATAGAGAATCAGAATCCCCAGGTTCCCCAGACCCAAGTCGTATAAGTCGGGGAAGACCAACGCAACGCGCAAATCGACGGCCCCAGGATCCTTATGCGTGGAATTAAGTTCCGAGCCGAGGTACCGGGAAGGACGCTCGACTGCCGGTAAAACATCGCGTTCGAGCACTTCGCGCAACGTGTTGCCGCGCGTATTCGTCACAGACATTGGATTCTCCTTGCAGCGTCACACGGGCAGTCCGTGATAGCTCGTGTGTCAACCGGCCGGGGTCTGCCAGGCCTTCAGGGTGCCTTCGTAGTCGAATATTTCGTGGGCATTGCCGCGCATGAGGCTGTCGATAACCACGGGGACGTCTTTCGAGTCGAGCCAGTCTTCTTTCACCAGACTGCTGACAGCTTGCGCTAACCCCTTGCGGGCAATAGCCGCATGACCCGGCACCATCTCGACGGGGCCGTAATCGCCGCCAAAGGTCAAAAGCTTCCGGTGCGATGCAGCCATGAGAAACTCCCTCACAAAGCGAACACCGGCGGCCGGGTTGATAATCCACGCCCAGCACATATCGATGTACGCGTTGGGAAAATTCTTGGCAAGCGAAATGGCCTCGTCCTGATAGGGGTAGTCAATGTGCATCAAGATGAACTTGGCCTTGGGATGCGCCGCCAGGATCGGGCATAGATCCGACGCATTCTGGCGCACGCGGTGCAGGTGCATGTTCCCCCACCCCGCGTAGTATCCCGTATGGAGCTTGACCGGAAGGTTGTACTCGACCGCCTTCTCGATGCAGTAGTGAAACAAGTGGTCTTCAATCGCCTTGGATTCTTCGTCGCTCAGACTTTTCTTGTTCTCGATGTATCGCGCGAACAACGGCGCGGCATCCTCGGCTTTCACCCGCTCATAGTCCAGCCGCCGGACGTAGGCGCTTTGGTTCTTCATGGCAATGGCCTTCGGCCCGTAGGTGGCAAACACCCAATCGACGACCCCATGCCAGTCCTGCAGCGAATGGACCTCGCGCCCCGCATGCTCGGATATCGGACCTACGTTTAGGCCCGTGCTGAGGCCCACGAAGCTTAAGTCCTGGCACAGAAGATCGGGCGTATCCGTCAGGTTGAACACCGGATGCTCGAAGCTGTTGACCTGCGAATACTCAACCCGCGCGATATCTTTCAAAATACGGTAGTAATACCGTGGCTGAATCTGCTTCTTGATTCGCTCGGAAATATCCCGGTAATTCGAATCGGTTACATCGTCCTCGTCGAAGAGCAACCGGACGCTCTCCCGGACGTTCTGCAAGTAGCCGGTATTTCGGGTGCGGGCATAGGCCGGACCCAAGATGCGCCACTTCTCGTCCACATCGGTGAGGGCATTCAGTGCCTTGGTCCGATCCTCCGGCGAAAGCCCCGCGGCAACAAGATCGGCATCGGCATAGTGAAAGAACAAGACCCCGAAATCCGAGGGGATGGACCGCTCGTTCGGCTCCTTCGCCGCTTCGATACGCGTGCGCTCTTCCCAGATATGTTCGTGCGTGTCTACGAACGGCGTCTCTTGAACCAGATTCTTGATTTCGTTGCTCATTGCTTCCGCCACCCTTGTGCGTATTCGCCACGGCCCCCTGCCCGAAAGCGCCTGGAATGCCCGTATGATAGCCGCATCGCACAGAAAGAAAAAGGGCGTTGGGGGTTGTATTCCGATGCGCAATGGTTGGACTAATTCGGGGGATGCGTGGCGAACTCAAGCGCCCAGGATTACGTAACGGAGTCCACTATCCCTCTCAGAGGTGAAGCAATGCCTCTCCGAGTGCATTACCTATTTCCGCGAGCAGGCCAGTGCGCTTTTGGTCCGCATGAATGCCTGCGTCTGAATATAAGTTGATGACGCCTTGAAGGCCCTTTGAGGATACGAGAGGGATCGTGTAGTGCCCGTGGGACTTCATGCCAAGCCACTTGTTTTCATGCCGGGGGTCCGTGTGGCAGTGTTCGCATACGAGCACCTGTTGCTCGACTGCCGCACGTCCGCACAGGCAACGGCCATAGGGTATTAAGGCTTCATCCCGCAGGAATTCTCTGCTAAACATGCCGGAGGTCGCCTTGAGAACCAGCACACTTCTCTTGGGGTCCGCCTCAAACACCAGTCCGCGAGATTCGCGCGCCAATTCACTCAGCTTCAGCAGGCAGCCGAGCGCGCCCTTGTAGACTTCCTCCTTCGTCATGGCGCGCCTGACCAGCGCTTCAATCTGCCCACGCAGGGCGAATTCCTCTTCGATTCGCGTGCGTTTCTCTTGGGCCTCCCTCTGCTGAGTCACGTCCTGTCGAACCGCAATGAAATGGTCTATGAGTCCGTCTCTATCCTTTGCCGGCGTGATGATCATTTCATTGACGTAAAGGGAGCCGTCCTTCTTCCGGTTGATCACTTCGCCATGCCAGACCTGCCCCGCAAGCAATCGTGACCACATATTCCGGTAGAAGAACCCATCGTGTCGCCCCGACTTCAGAATTCGGGGCGTATTGCCAATAGCCTCACCCGGACTGTACCCGGTCAGACTGGTGAAGGCACGGTTCACATACAGAATCACGCCGCTCCTGTCCGTAATGGTCACGGCCGTTTCCCGGATGTCAAAGACCTGGGTCTGCTCCGGGGTGACCAGGAGCCCGCTCTTTGCAGAAATCCCGTTCGTTCCGTTGTTCTCAGCAAATCCCACGTCTCGTTTACTCCTCAATCCCCCGCGCTTAGTCGTGCCGCGGGTAGCGCCGCGATCGCCGAGCGCGGCGCAATCTAAACCACAGACTTCAAGTCACTCGCAGACTTCATGCAAACCCAACGTCTGTCTCCCCCCTGCGCCAGGCTCATCGAGCCAGTCGCTACCCAATACAGCCCGTCCGATACCGGCGCTATCCTTTGCTATTCACTTGGTATCGGCTGCTTCCGCCGCCGGGGAAAGCGCGCGGCGGAGGGCACCTTGGGTAGACAGAAGCTTGTCAATTAGTGCGCACGAACCGTCCTCCGGATTGTGGCCAGCGCGGTCAGCATGAGGGCTACCGCGAGCGGCCACGCCTTCAACGGGACGCCCGTCGCATCGTAGACGATACTGAATGCTGAGGCTGCGGCTTGGTTGCTCAAGCCGCCCGAGGTTAGCGCCGCGCCCGCGTTCACGGTGGCGCTGACAGGCCCCGCGCCGGTTGGAACGAGGTCGAAGGTGTACGTCGTGCCGTTTCCAGAGAAATTGGTGACGGTCGCATTCGTGACGATGAGGTCATCAGCAGTAAACCCTGTCATCGGGCGCTGAAGGTGACGGTTACGGGAATCGCGTCGAGATTGGTCGTGCCGGATTCGCTGCTCGTCAAGGTCACCGTCGGGGCCGTGACCGTCCTGCTGAATTGCGCTGCCGCGACATTGTAGTCGTCGAACACGGTGTGGGCGACAAATGCCAGAATGTCCGCCGTAACCAACCCCGTCGTTGTTGGAACGAGGTCGAACGTGTAGTTGGCCCCGCTCCCCGTAAAATTGGCGATGGTCGCGCCCGACGCCGTGATGTCGTCTGCGGTAAAGCCCGTCACTGCGGTGCTGAAAACAACCGTGACTGGAATAGGTGACACGCTCGTCGTTGCCGTCGTGGTGCTGCTCATGCTCACCGTTGGGCCGCCAAGTTTGGCGACAAAGAAGTCTTCGCCGCCAGCCGAGGTCAGGGAGCGTACCCCGGGACCCGGGTCGAAATCGGCGGTGCCGGAGAAGCTACCGGTGAGGTAGGCCACGCCCGATGCGTCCGCGGCGATGGCGAGGCCATCATCAGGACTTGTCCCACCCACGGCCTTTGCCCATTGGAAATCGCCCGAGCTGTCGAGGCGAACTGCAAATACATCTCTATCGGTCCCACCTCCCGCGGCAATCAGATTGTAGGTTCCGGCGCCTGGGTCGAAATCGGCTGTCCCCAGGAAACTACCCGTGATTAGGATATGGTCAGCGCTGTCGAGCGTGGCACGGGCCCAGTCATCCCCGACGCCGCCGAAGCTCTTGGCGAAAGCCACAGTCCCGCTTGAGCTCATCTTCAGGACGAAGACATCAAATCCCCCCAGCGACGTGAGCGTGAAAGGCGCGACAGTTGCCGTTCCCTGAAATTCTCCCACCAACACGATGTTTCCACTTCCATCCAGGGCAATGCTCTTGGCATAGTCGTCACCGACGCCTCCCGCCGCCGAGACTGCCACGAAATTCCCGCTCGCGTCGAGCACGGACACATAGCTGTCCCTGGCTCCGACTGAAGTCTTGCTGGAAGTTCCCGCATTGGGATCAAAGTCCGCGGTACCATAGAAGCCGCCGGTCGTGTAGATGTTGCCCGAGCTGTCCACGGCCACCTCGTATCCAAAAGTGTCGGATGTGCCGCCCCAACTCCTGGCCCACAGGTAGTGGCCGTTCGCATCGAGCTTAAGCGCAAATGCCGAAATGGTCGAGACTGTCATGTTGGCGGTGCCTGCTCCCGGATCGAAGTCCGCAGTCCCATCGAAAGAGCCCACCACGAGGATGTTCCCGCTGGGGTCCCCTGCAATGCCCGATGGCGCCACTGTACTGCCCGAGGTGGCTGCAATATGGGCAAGCCACACGGGATTTCCAGTGGAATCCAGCTTGACAACCGAACCGTCCCCAACGCCGAGAACTGTGATTCCAAGAGAAGGCACGGTGCCGGTGCCCAGAGTCCCGGTAACAAATACATTGCCGGAGCCGTCCACGGTACAGTCAGTCACCCTATCATCCGTGGAACCGCTCACGGTGCTCACCCACGCCAGATTGCCGTTCGCGTCCACCTTTTCCATAAAGGCGTTCTC
>JBHEKO010000480.1:0-8827 GCA_041859475.1 Candidatus Hydrogenedentales bacterium | reverse complement strand
ACATTGGCCTTGCGGCCGATGTCGATGAAGCGGTCCACGGCCTGGCGGAATCGGAAATTCTCTATGGCCTCGGCGACACCGTCGATCTGCGCGGGCAGCGAATCGAGCAAGGCGCGGTCTTCGTCGTCGAAGGGGCCGGCCTCGGGCACTTTGTGATCGAAGTTCTTGACCGTCATCGTGAGCGAACGATGCACAAAGTTGCCGACGATGTCGCACAACTCGCCGTTGTACTTGTTCTGGAACTCGTCCCAATCGAAGGCCGCGTCTTTGGCTTCGGGCATGATTGCGGCGATGTAGTAGCGGATGGCGTCGCGGGTGAATTTCGAGACGAACCACCGCACGCTGATCATGTTGCCTTTGGACTTCGAACCCTTTTCGGCCTTGCCCGTTTGCCGGTTCATGACGTTGAGGTATTCGTTGCCGACGACATTGTCCGGAAGGATGTAGTCGCCCTGGCCCATGAGCATGGCCGGAAAGATCACGGCGTGGAACGGCACGTTGTCTTTGCCGATGAAATGTACGAGGCGGGTGGAGGCGTCTTTCCACCACGTTTGCCACACGTCCGGACCGCGCCCGGTGTCGATGCCCCATTGGCGTGTGTTGGTCACGTAACCGATGGGCGCGTCGAACCACACGTAGATGCGCTTGCCTTGCGCCTGGGGATCGTCGAGCGGAATCGGTACGCCCCAATCGAGGTCGCGTGTGATGCACCGCGCGCGCAGGTCGTTGACCCAGCCGTAGGCGATGCCTTTGACGTTCGTGCGCCATTCGGGATGACTGTCGAGCCACGTCTTGAGGCGGTCCGTGAAGTCTTGAAGTTTCAAGAACCAATGGGCGGAGTCTTCGAGCGTGGGCGTCGATGTATCCCCGGGAATGTTGACGCGGGGCGCAATGAGATCCTGGGCGGCATACTGCGCGCCGCAATTCTCGCACTCGTCGCCGGAGGCGTCGACGTAGCCGCACTTCGGGCACGTTCCTTTGACGTAGCGGTCGGGGAGAAACTTGTTGGACTGTTCGGAGTACCAGAGTTTCATGGATTGCTGATCGATCCAACCGGCGTCATGGAGTTTGGTGAAGAACGCCTGTGTCGTATCGATGTGCAGGGGCCAGGAGGTGCGCCCGTAGATGTCGAAGGAGATGCCGAGTTGGGCAAAGGCTTCCGCGTTGGCCGTGTGGTAGCGGTCGATGACGTCTTGCGGCGTGATGCCTTCCTTCATCGCCGTGAGGATGATTGCGACGCCGTATTCGTCGGAACCGCAGACGTAGAGAATCGGGTCGCCTTTCAATCGCTTGAACCGGACGTAGATATCCGCGGGGAGATAAGCCCCGGCGATGTGGCCCAAGTGAATGTGGCCATTGGCGTAAGGCAACGCGCTGGTAACCAGCGTGCGTGCGAATTTGACGTCTTCCGACATGGTACTCCTGTGACTCCTTCTCTACGATCTGAGGACTTATGCTCATCGCCGGAGGGGTTGTAGTGGGAAAATCAGCACCCCGGAGGCGGCATTCTACAGGTTAGACGGGACCGGTGTCATCCGGGGGGAGAGCAGGAGGGAATAGGACGGATATGTCGGATACGACGGATAAGTCCTGTGGGGTGAAAGAACGTCATGCCACGCCACAACCCGCAGGTGAGGAGGATAAACGCCTACGACGTTTGAGAGCATCAAACTTAGCGGGAGGTACAACCTCGCATGGAAATGCGAATTCGGGCCAAGAAGAGAAAGCAGGTTGAGATCGTTGAGGTTTACAACGGGTATGCGCCGCCATTTCCTCTCGTGCCCGTAGTGGAGAAGGCCTTGCGTATCGTACCGCACAAGTACTTGGCGGGACTGGATCGGATAGTCTTGCTCAACGCAGACGGCTTGTCCCGAGCGCGCAGGCGAAGCAGGACAAAGAGTCGCGGAAAGGACGTTCGGATAAACGAAGCGCGGGGCTTGTATCATCAACCGTGGGCGGGAAGTCGCGGTTATGTGGAGCTATTCGTGGACCGGATAATCACGCGAAAGGAAACAACCTTCAGCGCACGGATGTCCACCTCAATGGCGATTTCTTCGGTTCTCTTTCACGAACTTGGCCACCACATTCACCTGACGAAACACCGTGAGAACGGACAAGAAGAGACCGTTGCCGACCGGTATCGGGCCAAGTTCATGGCGAAGTACTTTGGAAAGATGGCGCCGTGGATATTGATTGCCGTGGCTCCCAAGGTTCTCAATCCGCTGAATTGGCCCCGGCTGGCGAGGCTTCTTCAAATGCCTTTCACTCTACCCCGGAAACGCGCGAGCTGTTCGCGTTGAAGGTGCTTTGATGCACTGACCTGGGATCTCGTTCGGGACACGTCGTCCCGGACTATTTCTTCTTCCAGCCTTTGATGATCTGCAGGACTTCCCGCACATAGGCGCATTCGCAGTCCGCTCCGCAGGGCCGGAGTTCTTCCTTGTTCAGGCAGTAACGCGGACAGGATTCGCCCCCGGTCTGGCGCTCGGGAAAGACCAGTCCGTTGTACAGGTGTTTGAAGTCGTCGGCGGTAATGGCCATGGTCGTACCGCACGAGTGGTTGAAGAGGAACAGCCCGGAGCCGAGGTCGTCGAACCGGACTTGGTAGCCAGCCAGAGCGAGCGAAGAATCGGATAGCAGCGCGTCTTGCGAGGACCACACCTTGCCGCAATGAGGGCACTTCCGATAGAGGTCTTCCAGTGCCGGATCGGTTGCCCGCGAATCGTCCGTCGCGACTTTGGAAATGGCGCAACCTGGAATGAGAACGGTAAACGTCGAGCCGTTTCCCAACCGGCTGGACACGACGATGCGGCCGCCGTGACTCTCGACAATGCGGTAACTTGTGGCGAGCCCGAGACCCGTTCCGCCGCTTCCTTTCGTCGTGTAGAACGGCTGTGCAATTCGGGAGAGGTCTTCTTCCGAGATGCCCGCGCCGTTATCCATGACTTGAAGCATGAGCGTGTCGGCCTTCCAGCCGGTGGAAACCGTGACGGTGCCTCCCTCCGAGGCACAAGCGTCCAGTGCATTGCGGACCAGATTTAACAGGACACGATGGAGTTGAATGCCATCGATGTTTGCTGGTTCGAAGCCGCCCCCCTGAAAGACGAGGTCAACCTTTCGCTCCGTGGCCAAGGGCCGGACGATTTCCAGGACGTCTTGAACAAACCCGTTTACGTAGGTGGGCGTCCGCTTGATTTCGGTGTCTCGGACGAACGAGAGCAAATCGCTGAGATACGATTCGACCATATCCAAAGACCGCCGAATGATCCGTCGCGCGGTTTTGACGGGCCGCGAATTCGGCGCGGCGTCTTCGCCGGCGGCTTCCATAAGTTCCACACCGCCTTTGACGCCGGTCAGCACGTTGCGCAGGTCGTGGCTTATCCCGGCGATGGCTTGCCCGAGGGCGGCGAGCCGCGCTTGCTCGACTATCTGCTCGTCAAGCTTCTTGCCTTCCACCGCGAGTCCGATCAGATGGCCGATCGCGGACAGGAACTCGAGTTCATTTCCGGGGTACCGGGTCTGCGCGGGCAGCGTGTCCACGTAGATTGCGCCTACCGTTCGCTTCGTGCCGCAGAGGGGCGCGCACATGGCCGCGCCGATGGCATGACGAACCATCGTCTCGGAGCCGTTGAAGCGCGGGTCGGACTGGGCGTCTTCGGTGAAGAATGCGGTTCGTGTTCTCATGACGTGTTCGGTAAGCGTCTTGCTGAGAGGAAGCGAATGCAGATCGTCGTCCAAGGAAATGCTCGCGTACAGGGATGGCTCTTCGCTCTTGTCGAGCTGAATAACGATTGCGCCGCGTCGTGCGGGCAAGGCGTCCATCGCCAGCGCCAGAATCTGGTTGAGGAAATCGTGGAATTGAAGGCGTTCGCCCAAAAGCAGGGTGGCTCGATAGAGGGCAGGGAAGAAATCCGTGCGCTGTTCGTCGAGAAGCTTGTCGTGCGATTTCCGGGCGTTCTCATAGGTGATGCACGCCGTCGCGCCCTTTGGCGCGTCCTCCGCGTCGTCTGCGCCCGCGCTCCGCATGACAATCGTGTAGGGACCGGCGGATACGAAGTCTCCTTCGGACAACACGGACTTGCTGACTCGAAGTCCGTTGAGAAAGACCCCATTGGTCGAGTCGTTGTCTTCGATAATGATGGAACCGTTCACGCTCCGCATGATTGCGTGAATGCGGGAGATTGCGGCGTCGGGCAGGATCAAGTCGGCTTCGCCGGCGCGGCCAATGACGCAACATCCATGCGACAATCGAAAATACCGATCCGGCTCCCCTTCGCGAAAGGCGACGACCACATACTCTTTCATAAATGTCCCCGTTATGGGAAAGCGCAGCCCGTACGCGTGTCTCGCCGGAACTACTTCGTCATTACGCTACAACCCTAAGGCAACACGGTCACGCGGTGGGAAGCGGGAAGCGCTTCCGGCCCCGAAAGATCTACCCCAAGATCTTTCAAGAGCCCATCCGCGATATCGTAGATCATTCCATGCACGCTAAGGCGCCGTCCAAGTCTCCAGGCCCGCTGCACGGCCGTCGTGGCAGCGACGTTCTGCGCCTGCTTCACGACGCTCAATTCGCACAGCCGGTCGACGCGCGCCTGTTTGTCCGCAATCGGGGACAGGATGTCGGCGTGAACCTGAGCGAGATCCCGCAGGTGACGCAGCCAATTGTCGACAAGACCCAACGAGTCGTCTTCGAGAGAGGCGGTAACGCCGCCGCATCCGTAGTGGCCGCAGACGATGATATGTTCCACGCGCAGCACGTCCACGGCGTACTGGATGACGGATAGGCAGTTCAAGTCCGAGTGGACCACCAGATTCGCGATGTTTCGATGCACGAAGAGTTCTCCGGGCAGCAACCCGACAATTTCATTGGCGGGGACACGGCTGTCCGCACAACCGATCCAGAGATACTTTGGCGATTGCTGGCGAGCCAGCGCGTGAAAGAAATCCGGCCGGTTCTTGCGGATACCTTCCGCCCACGAAACGTTCTTGTCCAGCAGGTGTTGCAGAGCGTGCATTCGGTCTTCCTGTCTAGAGCGCAACCCAGCACCATTTTTGATTATAGAACATAACCCCGCACGCGTCGAGGACGGCGTGCGGGGTTACGATATTCAATGCGAAGCGCTGTTAGGCTTTGAGTTTGTCCAGCAAGGCCTTGCAGCGTTTCACGCCTTCGGCTTCGCTCAAGCGGTCTCCTTCAAACTCGATGCCGATATAACCATGATAGTTGTGCTTGTCGACCACGATTTCGATGAGTTTGGTGTAGTCCATCTTGGTCTCTTCGCCGGTGGCGTCGTCGAAGTCATGGCACTTGGCGCTGACGGCCTTGTGGGCGTATTTCATCAAGATGTCGGTGCCACTGTAGATGTCCGCGCCCTGCGGGAAATTGCCGAAGTCGGGCAACGTGCCGAATCGAGGATGGTTCACCGCGGCCATGAGTTTCTCGACGGCGTGCGGATAGGACGACGGTCCGCCGTGATTCTCGATGATCACATACTGGCCCTTCTTGTCGCCGTATTCGCAGAGTTCCTTGAAGCCCGGAGCCGAGATCTTGATGAACTCGTCAAGCGCCTTCTCGTCCTTCTCCACGTCCTTGGGAGCCCCGGCCCAATTCATGCGCATCGAATGACAGCCAAGGTATTCGCAAATGTCGAGCCACTTCTTGTGACGTTCGACGGCTTCTTTTCGCTGCTCCTCTTCAGGGCCGCCAATATTGCCTTCACCGTCGACCATGATCAGGAGCAGTTTGACGTTGTTGTCGGTGGCATTCTTGGCCAAGGTATCCAAGTAGGGTTTCATCTCGCCGAACGGCTTCTTGACCGGTTCCAGCAACTGATTGACGAGTTCGATGCCCTCGATATCGAAATCCTGCCGGGATACCTTCGGCATATCGAGCATCGGCATTTCGCCCTTCTGAATCGCCCGATGAAACGACCAGCCCGCCAACGAAATCTTGTAATCGCGCGCGGCGAAGGCCTTTCCGCCGACTGTGGACGCGAGTCCAAGCGCGGCCACGCCCGATCCGGCGACCCTGATGAAATCCCTGCGTGTATGTTTCTGCTTCATGTCCTGTGTCCTCGATGGGTTCGGTTGGAGGTAACGACTCCGGATGCGGAGCGAAGCCCGGATAGTCGATATCACTGTAGCCGAAAGCGGGATGGGTGTCCACTTTGGCGGGATACGAAAGAATGGACATACGTTGACGCAGTGGACGTGATGGACAAAGACGGACAGGGGGACTCAACGCAAGTGCTTCTAGACCGTGGAGTAGCTCCAGCCAAGAGGACGCCCGGCTTCGTAGGGCATGACGCCGTGGAAGGGCCGCGGGTCAGCGCCAAACACCAGCGGCAAGAAATGCCGGTCGCCTTCCCAGAGCGGGCGTTCGAGAATGCGGTCGATGGGAACCCATTCGAGGGAGCCTTCGTGATTCTCGGCGGGAGGGCTTCCCTCGAACTGGTCGATGCGAAAAATGAAGCCGAACCAGTGCTCGCCTTGCGGACCAAAGCCGGGCCAATTGACCGTGCCTCGGAGTTGGAGCGACGTACACTCGATGCCCGCTTCCTCGTGGATTTCCCGGCGCATGCCCGCAACCACGTCCTCAAGGGGGTCGAGCTTGCCGCCCAAGCCGTTGTACTTGCCGAAGTGCTGGTCGTCCGGCCGTTTGTTTCTGTGCACCATGAGCGTGTGCGATCCGTCTGGGGACATGACGAATCCGAGCGTCGCCAAGATGGGCGTGTATGGCATGCGAAAGACTTCCTTCTTGTTGGGGAAACAGCCACCTCAGTGTACGCGAGCGGCATGCGCGGCGAAAGTGTGGCAAAGAGTCTCGCCCTCCAACTATGATCCCGGTGTTGGCGCGTAAACGATTTCGTGGAGATGTCATGCGAGTATTTCAAGTTGCGGTGTTTTTTGGCGTGTTGTACGGCAGTTCGTTTGCTGGCCTGGCCGAAGACGTGGGCGTGCCGTGCGCGCCGGCCTCTTGGCGGTTCGACAATGGCGGCGAATTCCCCGGGGCTACGGGAGGTGTCGTAACCGGCGAAGAAGGTTCCCTCGCACTTCATTACGATTTCACGAAGGGCGGCTCCTACGTGGCGGCCTATTACGATTTGCCGCAGCCCGCCTGTCTGGAGATCATCGCATTCAAGGTCAAGAAACCTGGCGGGTCAACGCTGACGGTGCGCTTCTCGGACAACGCAGGGCAGACCTTTCAGAAGTCGATCACGTTCTCCAATGCCGCCTGGCAGGGGCTTGAGTGCAGGACCGATAGCGCCGACGCGCATTTCGGCGGACCCAACGACGGCGTACTCAGACAGCCCATCAAGACCATCGGCATTCTGGCGGAGTCGGGGGGTGCGGCAGGAGCGCAAGGCGACGTCTTTATATCGGAGGTTTCGTGCAAAGTGGGCGCGGCCACCGAAGCGGCGCCGATTCCTCCCGCGTCCTTCATCAGCGATTATGTCGTGACGATGTTCGATTCGGATTCCGGATTTGGCGAAGGGCCAGGGAGTTCGTTTCACGACGGAATGTGGTCTGCCGATTTGATGAAGTCGGGTTCGACGCACCTTTCGCATTCGTTGCCGCTGTTTGGGAAGCCCAAAGAATTCACGCTCCGCGTTCGGGGCGGGGCGCCGGGGAACATCTTGAAGCTAGGGTTGGGGTCCCATTTCCAGGTGTTCGAGCGAACGCTCGGCACGCTTACGGGGGGCGAGCAGTCGTTCACGTTTCCCGCGCCGCCGGATGGATGGGCGCACTTCGGGGGCGAGAACGACGGCATATCGCGCATGCCGCTTCGGCTTTCGCACATCGCTGTGGAACGGGGCAGCGCATCCGCAATTCCCATCGAAGTCCTGATGCTTGATTTGCGGTGCAAGACCGAAGTGCCCGGCGACGGGGCCGTCATCATGGTGCCGTCCGTGAGCGACGAGGGAGCCGAGGGCGCCACGCGCTCGCTGTCGGCAACGTGCAAAGCTTGGAGTCTCCTCGACCACCCGGTTGCGGGCACACTTCACACGGTGGCGCGAAGCTGGGAGGGCGAGACCCTTTGGCAAGAGGACGCGCCATTCGCCCTCGAAGCGCTGGGGGTCCCGGAAACGCATGCGGTTCTGGCGACTGTCCCCGCATCGTTGAACTTCGCGGAGATCGAGTTTCGGTTCGAGGCGGAAGGCGTTGCGCCGGGGGTCGTGCGAACCGCGTATGCCGGGGCGTTGAACAATCCGGGTGACGCCACCTTGCGGCCCGATTCGCCGTGGGGCATGGGGCTGTTCCTGTATCGCAATCCGGACAATGCGCTGGGCTACAAAATCATGGATACGGCGGCGGGCATTGCCCAAGCGGCGGGCGTGAAGTGGTGCCGGGAAGAATTCAGTTGGGCGGCCACGGAGCCCCGGCCGGGCGAGTACGACTTCCATTTCTATGATGAGGTTGTGAATGCCGCCAATCGCCACGGGATCAGCGTGTATGGGTTGTTGAGCTACTGGTCGAATTGGACGCAGCCGTACACGGAGCAAGGCATCAACGACTACTGCCGGTGGGCGCGCGCGGTGGTGAAACATTTCAAGGGCCGCGTCAAACATTGGGAAATCTACAACGAGCCGAACATCTTCTTCTGGAGCGGCCCGAAAGAGTTGTATCCGGAACTCGTGAAGAAGTGCTATGCGCAGATTAAGGCGGAGGATCCCCAGGCGCAGGTCCTCGCGATATCGACATCGGGGATTGACCGCAAGTTTATTGGGATGTGCGTGGATGCAGGCGCGCCGTTCGACATACTCACGGTACATCCGTATCGGCGCAAACTGAACGAACAGGTGTTCATCCGCGACTTGCGGGG
>JBHEKO010000398.1:0-9754 GCA_041859475.1 Candidatus Hydrogenedentales bacterium | reverse complement strand
CGCTTAGCCAGATGCCGCTCGGGCACCCGCTATCCGGCTACCTCTTCCAACGGTACGTGAAGGTGGTGCCGGAAGGAGTCATGTATTCGCACATCGACCCCACGCTCATGGCCGCCTTCGACTGCTGGGGTTACATGCTTCCGGGCGCTCACCCGGCGCAGGAGAAGACCTGGATGGAAATTGCCACGGCATATCAAAAGTATCATCTCGTGCCCGATGGCCGCTTGCCGCGCGAACCGATGACCCAATTCACGAACCACTGGACCGGCGGCCTAGTGCCGGTCGACGAACCGGTTGCTCCGGAAGGGACGAAGCTCTTCGGCCTCCGGGGGACTGATGGCGTAACGGCGTACTTCGAGAAGCATCCGAACAAACGGGCGCTTGTCGTCTACGAACCGGGCAAGGAGCCGGTATGGATCGGCACGCGCCATTTCGGGCTCAAGAGATGGGAGGGTCCCGGCGTCCCGGCCTACTTCGGTTTCCGCCAATCCATCCGGGATTGGCTCATCTATGACGATACCTCGCTGCTCGGCCTGGACCCCCGAGTTACGTACACGTTCGATGAGACCGTCGCGCGGTCGCCGGAGCGCTTTCACGTTACCCAAGTCCCGGACGACTTTGCCGGCTATACGGACATGGAACGCCGGATCCCTGACCAGGAAGTCGGAAGGAACGACTCCTTTTTCAGGCTCGTGTCTGCCGGGCATGGCGAGATCCGCATGCATGTGCCGGATGACTACGACGTGTACTTGGACGGGCAAATGCTGGATGTCGACCGCGCGACGAAGACCGCTTCCGCCGCGATTAGCGCGTCGTTGCCGAAGACCGGCAGTTTAGGGTACTTCATCGCCCTGAAACCCGACGGGACGCCTACGGACGATCCCGGCAGCGAAAGGCCCTCGGTTCTTCTCGCGTTCCAGCGGACAGACACAAAACTGGCAGGCAGGTGGGTCGATCTTCCGTGGCAAGGCTCCAAGGATATCGCCAAGAACATTGGGACGGGCACAGACAGCTTCACCATGAACGTCGGAGCTTTTGGAATTCTGATCGGCAGATTCCCCCAGGCGAAGAGCATACGCTTGAAGGGATCCTATGGCGTCCACGTTTCCACGGGCGCGCCGGGAGACGGAGTGGTGCTCATCAACGGCAAACAAGTTCTTCGAGTGCCTGCCGGCGAGCCTCCCTACAAGGCTTCCGAGTTCGACGCGGACATTTCCTCCTTTGCCGGACAGTACGTCCTCCTGGAGTTTCTCTCCGACGGTCCCGTGCGTGGCGCCTCGGCAGATTGGGTAGGTCCTCGCATCGAAGTGGAGGAGTAAGACAACCACGGCTGCTTGCCAACACGTGAGTATGTCTTCCCCGCGTAGATACAGCCTGCCGTTGGGTGGGCGGCGTAAGCGACTCACTTCAGGCAGGGTGATGAGTGTATGCGAATTGCGCTCGGGATCCTGCCCGCTGAGTCATCCCCAGTTTCAGGCGCCAGACGTCTTCAGACGCAACTGCAAGCACCACTTGAATCTTCGCGGGGATCTTCTTGTGCCGCCTTCTTGACATAGACGACGCTTCCGCGCGTGGCGAATGCCGGTCAGTCTCTTGCATTGTGTCCGATCGTTTCGAGCCACGAGAGTGCTGCGGGCGGGTCAATCACGTGGCCGCCGTCGAAGAGCGTCAGCCGCACGGGCCCCGCCTGGCGGCGAAACAAAATGGTGTGCGCGCGGCCCGGGTCGTTTGATCCGTTGAACGCCAATTCACGGGGCACTTCCGCGCGGGAGGTAATGTATTCGATGACACCGGCGGGCAACACCGCATCGGGGGCTCCATTGGCTTCCGCCAATCGATTGAACGCGCGAAGCGTTTGGTCGACGGACACAGCACTGCCCGCGTGTCCGTCGTGTATTCCGGTCTGAATATCGATGGGCACACCCGCGGCCTGGTCGAGTTCAAAGAGCGGTGAACGCGAGCGATAGGCCTCCGACCGCTCAGCGGAGTCCGGAGGGCCGCCGAAGCACTTTTCCATATCATCGGCGTAACGGAAGCGCTCCTTGCGGCAGAAGGCATACCAGCCGGCCAGATCGGTAATGGGCACCCACGCGGACACGGCGGCCCAGCGCTTCGGCGCGCGGCATGCCATGAGGAGAGCCATGTGCCCGCCACCGGAGCCTCCCAACACGTACACACGCCGGGGGTCCGCGGGCGTATTGGCGAGAGCCCAGTCCACGGCATCAAGAACGTCTTGCACCGCCAGAGGCGACCCACACGCCTCGGGATGGTTGTTATGTCCACGAAACTCCGGCGACAAGAAGATCCAACCGCGCTCGCGGCACCCGGCCAGGGCCTGATCGAACGCGTCGTAGGCGCCTCGGCCAGCGGCCCAACTGTGGAGACTGACCAGCAACGGCACGCGGTTCGCGTTTGTCCCGCCGGGCACGTCGAGCAAACACGCCTGCGGAGTGGCGTCCTTGGAACTTGGCACGACGATTTCGCGAGGCTTCCTTGGATCTCGCACGACGATCTTCAGTGCTTTCGTGGCGCCGCCGGTAAGTTGCTCGCCAGTGACCGTTTCGTTCACGTTGCCGGAAACGTCCTCGGCGCGGCAGCGTAGCGTATGTTCTCCCGGCGCCACGCGGAAGGGGTCTGCGTACGGCACAAATGCGCCGCCATCAATGGCGTATTCCAGTACCTTTATGCCGGAAAGGGTATCGCGTGCGACCAACGCGAACAGAGTCTCCGGGCGCGCGTAGTAGACACCGCCCTCTTGTTCGAGAGCAGGCTCGGCGTCTATCGCGATTACGGGTGGTGTCCAATCGACGCCGACGCGTTTCCTGGCGGGCGATGCCTCTTTGGATTTCTTGAACTCGACTTCGAACACGCCTTCCTCGCGCACGGTGGCTGCACTTCCCTCGAACCATTCGCCGCCGTTGATGCGCAGCCATCCCGCGCCGTCGAATACGACGACTGCGCGTTGCCGCGACCAGGAATCGACACGCTGACGCTCGACGGGCTGTCCCTGTCCTTCGCTCCAGGCAGGGGCTGCCGGCGACATCTCGGGATGGAGCAATCGGTGCAATACCTCTGGCGCGAGTTCGGTCGGAGGATGGAAGCCAGGCCCCGTCACGTATTCGAATATCCCATCCATAAGGGCAAGGCATGCGGGACTCTCAGGACGAAATGCGCAGTTCGACACGAAGAGTCGCCCGTTGCCGACGCGCTTCTCGAATACGAGGGCTTGCTTGCGAACAACTTCGGCTGTGCTGATTACCTCAAGGATCGGGGCGAATGCCGTGCTGGTGTCATCAAAGAGGATGGGCGCGGCGCCTTCGATTACCGGGTAGAATTGCCAATCGCCCCATCCTTCGTTTGGGAGATACTTGAAGATCGGGTGGTCCGCGACGACCGTCCCCACATTGTGCTGTTCGCGCGCGCCGAGTCCGGGTCGAAACGAGACCCATTTGTCATGCGTGCGAAACGGTTGCGCTCCGAGTAGAAGCACACAGCCTCCGCCTTCGAGGTAGGTTGCTGTCTCGTCGTTCAATTCCGAGACGACTCTCACGTCCCCTGGAACAAACGTGTAGCTGGGTCCAATGCGTGCCTGCAACTCCTGCGCGATCTGTGCTTTGAATTGAGGCTTTTCGCGGCTTGGGAACACCCAGAAGTCCCAGTCGTTCTTTACGAGGAGGTCTGTGCCTTGCACCTCTACTGCCAGGTTGCAGCGTGTCGTCCGGGATACGCTCGGCCACTCGATGCCAAGACTTCCCAAGGATGTTACCTGGCCGACGGGGGCGTCCGGGACGGGGATTTCGCCATTCGCGAGCACATGGCCGCCGTTTGTGAGCCGCCACCGAATGCGCCCGGCGGCAAGCGGCCGATGGCCATACAATGAGACAAGGCACTCCGGCGTGAAGGACGCGCCAGCACGGTAATCCCGGTCGATGGAATGGGGGCCGTAGTCGATGAGGAGCACATTGTCCGAGTTGTAGCGGAGCACGCCCTCGACCGTTGAGCCGGGTTTCAAGTGAAGAAACTCGTCCATCATGCCGACGGTATAGTGCTCGGTGAAATGCATGTCGGTCATACCGAGGAACTCGAATCCGGCGAGTTCATTGCATTTTCGGACCTTTTCGATGCAGTACTTGATGCAGACGGCTTGCAGACGGGCGCTGTTCCGCCAATAGACCGGCCATCGGCCGGAAAGCCCGGCGCCTTCAAGGTCGGTCTCGACCTTTTGGTAGAGATAGGGCGGAATTCTACCTGTATAGCCCGACGCGTTTTCGGGATTGAGATAGGACATGCCCATGAACAATTCGTGCGCGATCAACGGCTTGTCATAGATTCGGAACCGGGTTTCCATTTCGCGCCAGGGCCACGAGAAGTAGGAGTAGCCGAATGCGCCCGACGAGTGGTGACCGAACAGGTCGCAGGCTTTGGTGTAGTGCTCCAGACGTTCTGCGTGATGGGGAAACGGCTCAGGGGTGAGATCTTTCTTGTCAGCTTCATCAAAGGCATAGTCGATCCCCCTGATGGCTTGTTGTGGCATGACCAGGGCGCCGGGATTCACCTCCTTGATGAGGTCGTATTGCCGCTGGAACTGATCGATGCACCCATCGTAGTAATCGTGTTCTCCTCCGAATCCATAGATGCCTATCGAAGGATGGCCGCGCGTCCATTTCAGGATCGGTTCCCAGACTTCGCGATAGGCGTCTCTGTGCTCGTTGAAGGCGGTTGCCTCGTCGCCGCACTGCAAGACGATGCCGAGTTCATCCGCAGCCTCCATCAATTCCTGAGGGCAGACCCGCGCGGCGAAATTGATGTAGTTCATGCCGATCTCTTTTGCGCGGGCGATATGCTCGGTCCAGAACGGCTTGGAGTGCGGAGCGGCGCCCTGGATCGGGAAATAATAGGCGCCGAATTCGCCGCGCAGATAAATGGGTTCACCGTTGAGCAAGAGTTTGCGTCCCTCGAGCGACCAGCGGCGCACGCCGAATCGTTGGGCGTGTGCGTCGACAAAGCTGCCGCCGTCCTCCTTCCACGTCAACTCAAGCCAATACAGGTGCGGGGAGTCCGGGCTCCACGGTATCACGGAGGGAATATGCGCTTCCCAACGAATAAGCGTCTCGCGTTCGAAGGACGGTATAGGCACTTCGGCTTCGGCGAGCGCTTCCGCCTGCTCCGCCGTAGTCACACGCCACCGGAGAAGGGATGCACGCGGCGCGCTGTTGCAGACAAGCCTCGTTTCAAATAGCAGATGGGAGAGATCGTCGCCGGGACGTACAAACGCATCGGCGATCCGGCCATTTCCTTCCGCGACGTGGAGCGTCACGGAACCCACCAGACCCGATGCGCGTCCCGCGTTGCCGAGAAACGCCCAGCCGCCCGAGAAGCCTTTTGTGTTGTCGAGTGCGACCGTGATTACGTTCGCCCCAGGGCGCAGATGCGTGCTCAGGTCGAATTCGCATGGTGTGTAGACGCCGTGATCGTAGCGCCCGATCAGCGAGTCGTTCAGCCAGACATGCATCCGGCCCACTCCGCCTTCTATGGTAAGTACGGCGTTGCGTGAGCACCACTTCTCGGACACCTGGAGTTCTTTGCGATACCATCCGACTCCATACAGGTACTTCACCGGACCCAGCGCCGTCTCGAACGATGCATCGTCCCACCACGGCGCATTGCGCATCCGGTCCCATTGGTCGTCCCACGCGCCGGGGACCTGTATCGTCGTATCGAATGCGCTCGCGTCAGGCATAGCGGGCATCTCGTCGGCGATTGCCTTGCGCCAACAGAAACTCCACGTGCCGTCCAGCGAGATGTCGGCAGGGGTCTGCGCTGGCACGCCCAGTATGACCCCAATGAATAGAAGCGAGGAGATCATGTTCAACTCTCACCGCCTGACTAACCGGTCCAAATTCTCGTATCCAAGCTGCAACGCGCCATTGGGCGCCTCCGTCGCCTGCACGTTTCGAACCGCGCATCGATCTGCCAGCAGGATTCCGATGCTATAGTATTTGCCTTCGCAACGTGACCGTGCGGCCCATGTCGTACTCGTCGCTGGACTCGGATTAAGAAGATACTATGAATAGGGTACCAAGTAAAGCCACCCTTCGGGCTCTCGCAACGCGGACTAGTGTCCCATGAGATGCGTGTGGGGTTCATGGTCGGGGAGCTGATCCCAGGCCAGTTTCTCATCGGCGGCAGCGACGTAGCGTTCGGGCAATCCCAATTCCTTGAGAATGATGTTTCGCGCCATGGGGATCGCGACGGTCTTGTAGAATGCCAGGTGCCGGTTGAACCCTTGGCGCCCGAACCCGCAATCGGTCGAAAGCACAAGCTTGTCGGCCGGGATACAGTCCAAGCAGCGTCGAATCCGGTCGGCCACCACGTTCGGAAAATCGGCCTGCAAGGTTCGATGGCTAATCACTCCGACTGCGATCTTCTTCTTAAGCCGATCCTTGTAGGCCTTGAACAGGGGCAGTTCCTTCAAATCATTCTCGGTAGCCTCGATCGTCCACACATCCCCTTTGAGCCGTTCGAGATAGATCTCGATTGAATTGGCATAGGACTCATCCGTGAACACCTTCTGCATGTTGGGGTTGCCCCAGCAGGTGTGAATCCAGAGCTCAACGTCGTCGAGCCCTTCGACTTCGCGGTTGAAAGCCTCAACCAGGAAATCCAGCAACTCTTTTTGATCGGAATTGTAGCGCGCCATGAAATGGAGCGTCGGCTCCTCCACCTGAATCACTTTGCAGCCCGACGCGGCGAGTTGACGCAACTCGCAGTTCATTGCCTCGGCCATGTCCCATATGAGTTGCTTCTTGTCATCCAGGTCGTAATGCGGTGTGTGGCTGTCGAGGAAAAAGGCGAGCACCTGGGCAGAGCAGGTACCGAATTTGACTGGCCGTCCCGACGCCGCGGCTGCCTGCTGGGTGATGCGCCAGATTTTGGCGTATTCCAGCGGATTCTTCGGATTGTGCTCCACTTTTCCGACCACTCGCGGCCAGCGCCAGGCTTTGTAAATCGAATCCAGCATGGTGCCCACCGGGTACGACAGGAGCGGCGAACGCGTCTTCTCCGTCTGGAGTTCCTCGTGCTCGAAACCGCTCCATCGCTGGAGCATGTAGTGGTGCCAGGACCGGCCTGCCACATCTTCGTCAAGGTGGTAGTCGCCGGTCGTGACAATGTCCAACCCGGCCCTGGCCTGGTCTGAGACGACCACCGCGTGGGCGTCGGTGAACTGTTCGCGAAACCAGGGGTCCATCATGGCCGTATCCAGTGGCCGTCCCCACATGTTCATTGTGTACCAGCGAGGGCGTGGCCACGAGCCCGTAACCGTCGCAGGCAGTATCAGATCTTTCGTTGCGGTAAAAGCCATGAATTGTCCTCCTTGCTATTGGGGACCCATATAGAGCTACTTCACCGTGGGCCCATGCCGGCCACCAAGCCTTCACGCCGAACACCTTGCACGTTTCACGCACGTCTTTGCAACAAACGGGCAGATGAGCGATGCACGTTCTCGCGGAGGCAAATAGCGCGTGGAGCTCAAATCGCTTGTTGAATTCGCAGCAAGAACTTCTGCGAAGAAATGCAGGAGGATGATCGATAGTAGTACAAACGCACGCGGCATTCAGCCGCAACTTGGTAGCCGCGCCGCGAACGCAGGCCTGCCTTTCCCCGCTTTCCGCGACACCAAACCGGGAACTGCCGGACAACCGGACGAATAACGGCGCGCACTCCGAAGAGCACGCGCCGTTATTCCGGATCGCAAACTCGACCCTGCGGGATGCGACTAATACGAGGTCAGGAAGCCTATTGCCGCGAAGGCCACATTCACGGGCATTTCATCGCTTGGGTACTTGACGAATTCGACGTGACCGTCCATGTACAGGACATTGCTGCCGCCGGGGATGTGGTTGAAGTTGAACGCCACGGTGGCAATCGTGTCCCACATAACCGCCAGTTCGCTCTGTGCGGAAGCGCTGCTGGCCGCATTGTTGATGTCGGTGATGAAGAAGCGCTCAATGCCTTCGCGGAGGCGATAGAGAGTCTTCGAACTCGGGCCGCCCAGCGCACTGTAATTCAGGTTCATGTCGTTGTCGGCGAGACTCATGAAGCTCTGCAGCAACGCAGGGGTGTCGGGATTTGGCGCGGTCGAGGAGATCTGGTACCACAACAACGGCTGTATCGGAATCAACGTCGCCGGATCGATGCCGTCAGGCAAGGTGATTCCAATAGCGGCCGCGGCGACCCCGATGCCAATCTTGTACAGCGAATCGTTGCTGCTGTCGTCGAATGCCCAGCCGTAGTAGTTGTAAGCATAGGTCGCAGGCCACCAGTGGGCGCAGGTATCCGGCATTCCGTCGTCATCGAGATCCGGGTCCAGAATGCACTCGCCGGCTGCCGTGTACATCTGTTCCGCCTTCAGCCGCGTGCCGGACGGACACACAAAAAGATTGGGATCGGTGAGGTACTCGGGATACAACTGCGACGACAACGGCGTGATGAGGACTCCGGTGGGCGCGCAACTGTCATGACCCTGGTACATCACCGTCGGCCACTTTTCGCCCCTGCTTTCGTTGCCGTACATCTTATAGACGATGCCGAACTGCTTGAGGTTGTTTTGACAACTTGCCCTGCGCGCCGCTTCTCGCGCGCGAGCAAGTGCAGGCAGCAGGATTGCGGCAAGGATGCCTATGATCGCAATTACAACCAACAACTCAATAAGCGTGAACCCTCTTCTACTGCTCATGGTTCCATCTCCCTGCAAGTAGAGTTTGATGCTTGCCCTGACGAGTTCGGTCGCAGGTCATCTTGGAGCTCGCGAGGGCGAGAATGTTTTCTGGCGTTAACGATACACTTCTTGTACTCTGGGTAACTGCGGAGCATATATCCACTGTCCGTATCGTCACGTATTGCCCCCCACTCCCAGACGGGAAAAACCTGACTGCAAACAGGTATTCAGCCCGAGTTTCACCCCCTTTCCCCCGATGGTGAACCGCATCGCGACTTGATGCGCTCGCGCACGAAAAGTCGTCGGCGTGCTAACTGGATATTACCCCAAGTATGGCCAATCCGTCCAGTGTATAATTGACGGACCCTAGGCAATGGACAACCGCAACCCGTTCGCCAGGGAGGGTTTAGCAGGCCCGGCAGGACATAGGAACCGCAAATCCTTTACGCCTCCCCATGATCAGGAGAGACCCGAGGTGCTCAACCCGCCGACGTTGGCTTTGAAGTTTACGAAGATGCTGGATTAACGTTCGTCGGCGTTCAAAGCCGCTTTGAAGAAACGGTGAAGCTGTCCCGATGGCATGGCTGCTGAGTCCGGCTGCCAAACCGGCTTCGCACGGCGCGACCGCAGAGGGTTATTCTTGATTAACGAAGCGATATCCGGCGCGAATACATGGTGGATGGGACCGGCAGAACGAAGTCGATAGCATGTTGCAGGCAACGCAATCGCATATCCTGAAAAGAGCGATCCGCAAAAGTCTGGATCTGTTCGTCTGATCGGAGGAAACTTATTGCCAGTGGGTCACTAGCCGCGAAATTTATAGAGAAAGAAGAACATGGCAAAGTACCTAATTTCATTCCCTAGTGCTGCAATGAAAGTACCCGACAATGAGTTGGAGGCGGTGGGTCGAAGCGCTCATGCTGTGATACTCGAGGCGAAGGAAGCGGGCGTTTACGTTTTCGCCGGTGGTATTGATGAAACAGTACCGCCCGTTCTAGTTTCGGCCAATGGCTCAGTCGCTGAGGGAGGCTACCC
>JBHEKO010000214.1:0-3567 GCA_041859475.1 Candidatus Hydrogenedentales bacterium | reverse complement strand
GTTACGCCAAGAGGATTTCTCACGAACACACTCTGTTCGTGGACAATCGCCAAGAGTTTCGCCGCAAGCCTTGCCAATACCCAAGTTGCGAGAACTCCCTGCGTGTGTTCGTGAAAAACCCGGATTAGCCCGAGTTTATAGCGCGAGTGCTGTCTCCCACACGGAATACGCGACTTACTTTACCGATCTTGTTGCTATCATGCCGGCGCCGAACCCGCGAGCGTTGGCGTCGCGGTATTCGGTGGTGGGGCGCTGGTCCTTGTGCGTGAGGACGAAGCGGTCGTTGAACCAGAGCCAACGTGGCGCTTTGGAGCTTCGGGGCCCGGAGATGATGAGTTCGGTGCTGTTGGGGATGTCGTCGTCATAGATCACGTAGTCGCCGTCGTCCTCGCTTTTCCCTAGGATCTGGATGTTGGAGCGCGTGTGGTGGTGGGTATAGTCATGGCCGTTGCCGCCGCGCAGGCGTGCGATTTGGCGCATGGCCGCCTGAGCGGGAACCCACAGGCCATCGACCTGGACAAATTGCTCGACGACATATTCGTAGTAGGCGGACGTGCCTTCCATGAGGGGGTTGGTTTCGTAGATGTCGCCGGAGCCGAGCTCGATGACGGATTTAGCGACGTTGTAGTCGTGCGTGGGATCGAACCAAACCGTGAAGACGCCGTGGTCGGTATCGGCGTCGATAACGTAGCATCCGTTGTCTTTTTCCGGGCGGAGGATGGTTTGCTCGGCGCGGCGAAGAAAATCTTCCATTCGCACCCCTTCGTGATCGAAGGGAAAGCCGAGCATGGGTCCGGCGGGATAGCGTCCGTAGAGAAGGTAAACACGGCCGTTGTGGAATGCGCTGTCTTTTATCGCGGATTGTTTGGCGTTGGGCTGAATATCGATCAACCCTTTTGTCTGGCGCAAGCTATATGAGCACGATGCCCAGGTGTCGCCGTCGTATGCGTAGACTCCGACTTGCGCCTCGTTTGCCGGGAGGATTTCTCCGAAGGTGTCGCCCCAACGATACTCGCGGAGGCTGCACCGGTTGCCATCGGTGATGAGTGATCCACGTTTGAAGAACTCGCGGTAGCCTCGGGGTTGCGGCTTGTAGTCGTACCAGTAGTACGGTCCACTGGAAGCATGGTCGAAGTCGAAACTGATCCGGCGAATGCGATTCTGATGGGCGACGTATGCATCGACCACGTCGCGCCACGTCGTGGGGGCGGGCGCGGCCAGCGCGACCTCTTTGGGCGTTGGCGGCGTCACGGGTGACGATGTCGGTTGCATAGGTGGCGCCGGAGTGGCAGCAGCGGAATTCGGAGTATTGGCGAGAGGAGCCGGTTCTGGCGCGCTGGCGATTGTGTGACTTGTCGCCGCGGGAGGCGGGCCTTGTTGCATTGCAGTGAGGGAATGAGACGACGCGATCACCGCATATCCGATGATGGCTGCGGCGACCACGAATGCTGCCGCACCTGACACAAGTTTTGTTGCGAGGGGCGGGAGCCCGCGCTGCGGGAGTTTGGCGATGCCGGTGATGGCAAGCTTGCCAAGGCTAGCGGAAATGGTCGTGGGCGCGGATGGCCATGCAGAGGCTTGTTGGGCCAGGAAGGTCGTGAGCGCCGCCGCGCCGACCGAAATGCCGTTTTGCCGCATGCGTTCGCGGATAAGTTCGACGCCCCGTTGTATGCGTTGTGAGATAGCGCTGTGGGTGACCCCTTCGCGCGCCGCAATGGTGGTGACAGGTTCGTCTTCGATGAAGTGTGCGACGACGGCGATGCGGTTTTTTTCCGGCAAGGCTTCGATGGACTGATCGATGAACTGACTGAGGTCGTCCCAGGTCACTTCGGCAGATTGGGCACGCAATCGTGCAAATTGCAGTTCGCGTTGCAGGCGGCGTTGGTCGGCGCGCCGACGGTTAAGGGCCTGGTAGGTCGCGATGCGGTGGAGCCACGCGCCCATGGACCCGTGGGGGTTCTTCGAGGCCGACGCGAGGGCGGCGAAGCACTCTTGTGTGACCTCTTCAGCGTCGGAAGCATTCCGTAGAATGCGCACGCTGGTGCCGTAGACCATCGGAGAGTACTTCACGGTGAGAGATTTAAACGCCTGGGCGTCGCGGTTTACAGTCCAGCGGCTAAGAAGCACATGATCGGCCGATTGCATGGCAGGTCCTCCGGGTAAGCACTTTATCAAATGGCTTTGCCCATACTCTCACCGCCGACCCCGGAACCGTTAGGCGCCGGGGGAGAACGAAGCCCAAGGAGATTCTCATCACAGGGCCGCGATTCCCGCTGCTCTCTCCATCAAATCATGGAACGTCCTGATCAGTTCCTTAGCGCTTGGGAGGCGCGTGATTGAATGTAAGCGTCGTTCGCTGAAGAAAGCGATTCCCTTGGATTCAGGGATGGAGCAAAGATTCCGTATGACGGAATCGGGCAACTTTAGCAGATTGAGGATCTGAGTGACCCGCGCGCGCGCCAAACCTACCTGCTGCGCAAGATGAGACTGACTGCTAACCGTACCGTCGTCCAGCATCTTCCGAAAGGCCAAAGCAAGCGTTACGAGATTGACTGGTTCCGGTCTTTTCGGTTCACCAAGGGGTGTCACCGCGTATATCACATTGTGGCCAGAGACGTTACGGTACACTGGCAGCACGTGCCATCCATGGGCAAAAGTTCGCTGAGTTCGCATCGCGCGGAGCCAGATACCGCACCCCAGCGGAATTCCGCCATCGCGGTTAACGCTGGGGTTTACAGATAAGCGCCCTGTATCGGTCGGTCGATCATACAGGGCCATTTTTATTCTCTCGGCGTCCAGATAATCCGGTGTATCATCCGTCACAGCAAGTAGTTCTGCTCTGCGGACGTCGCTAGGTCGACCAAATCCCGGAACTTAACGAACGAGTCTCGCGTGACTTCTGCATCAAGGACCTACCGCTTGAGATCCCCTTCTTCCACCTCCACTTCCCAAAGCTGGCTTTCGACCTCTTTCCTCCGACTTTGGGCCTTCCCGATCTTCTCGAGAAGTACCTCGGCAGCCCCAGCCCTTTTCGCGGCACCTTTGCCGATCATATCCTCCCAGTCATCGATTTCTTGAAGCCGATTGCCCAGTTGCCCTTGCAACAAACCTTACTTCTTGGCTATGGTCTCGTGCTCGGTCTGAGCCCCGTTGTTAGCTTCTTCTACAATCGTGTCGACAAGCCGTTTGTCTATGCACATTTCCTTTACACGTTCCGCAATCAGTCGTTCGATCGTGTCTGCGGGAACGTACTTCATCTTACAGCCGTCCTTTTCGCGGTGGACATTCCGAGAACACGGGTAACAGAAGTAGCGCTTCTTGTGTTGGCGGTGAGCGTACCTTGGGGTCGTAGCTGCTCCACACCCGCCGCACTACGCCAGACCCTCCAACAGAAATACGCGTTGCCAAGCTATACTGGACGCGGCAGTTCAGGACGAACAATTCGCCGGAAAGGCTCTCCCTCGAGAGAAGGACATTATGGAATCTGAGAACGTCCACGACCGCATGGAATCTCGATATGCCAGCTTGGCTAGGGGTGATTCGTCTTGCGAGAGAGAACGGAGAAGA
>JBHEKO010000163.1:0-3734 GCA_041859475.1 Candidatus Hydrogenedentales bacterium | reverse complement strand
CGGCGCGCGATACCCCGCCTTTGCGAACCCGAGGACCATGTCCTTGGCGCGGTTCACTTGCTGGTCGAGGCTTGCCACGATGGGGCACCACTCGCTGAGATAGCCCAACTCGATGACTTCCGCGCCGCTCGTGCCGACCTTTGCCGTAGCGATGCTTTCAAACGCGCGCCGGAAATACGGGAACACATCTCCATCGGGCACGGAATCGGGCACATACGCCAACGCGCGCCGCAACATTTCCTTGCATCCGCCGCCGCCGGGGATCAGCCCAACGCCCACTTCCACCAATCCGCCATACGTCTCGCCGGCGATCACGGAAACTGCCGTGTGCTGACAAATCTCGATACCGCCCCCGAGCGTGTAGTGATGCGGCGCGGAAACGATTGGGCGGTCGCAGAAGCGCATGGCTTGGTTGATCTGCTGAAATCCGTTCACGGCCTCGTCGATGGCTTTCCAGTTCTCCTGCATGGCCTCGCCGAGGATTACGAAAATGTTCGCGCCCGCGCAGAAGTGCTCCGCTTGGTTTCCGATGACCATGCCTTCGAATTTGCCGTCGTTCAAAAGCGTAACGCCTTCCATGAGCATCATGCCCATGTCGGCGTCGATTGCGTTCATTTTCGTATGGAATTCGGCGCACAAGACGCCATCGCCGATGTCGATCAGGCTGCAACTCTCGTTTTCCTTGACGAGCGCCGAGGCCTTCTTTTCAGGAATGTACAGGACCTTGGGATTGACCGGCACGTCCTTGTACGATTTTGTCCCGAGGTCGAAGTATTGTCTCTTGCCGCTCTTCGTGATGTAGAACGAATCATATCCCTTGGCGAGCAGCTCCTTGGCGATGGCGGGAATCGTAAGCCCGTCTTTCTCCATGCGCTCGCAGACCGCCTTCACGCCAAGAACGTCCCACGTCTCGAAAATGCCAATCTCCCACGCAAATCCCCACTTCACCGCATTGTCCACGTTGACGATGTCGTCGGCGATTTCGGGGATGCGGTTCGCGGCGTAGATGGCCGTGTTTGCAAACACCTTCCACGCAAACACGGAACCCTTGTCGGTTCCTGTGTGCATGATCTTGACCTTCTCCTCGAGCGACACATTGCGCGCGGCGCCCGTGCACTCGAAGCGTGGCTTGATCGGGGCGCGGTACTCCAGCGTCGCGGGGTCCAGGCCAAGGATAATCCGCTTGCCCTTCTCGTCGCGCTCTTTCGTGGCCTGGTAGAAGCCCGAACCCGACTTCGATCCCAGCAGGCCCTTCTCCACCATCTTCTTCAAGAAATCGGGGGCGGCCATCACGTCGAGCCGCTCATCGTTGGGACAATTGTTCGCGACGTTCCCAAGCACATGTAGATAGGTGTCGAGTCCCACCAGATCGAAGGTCCGAAATGTGGCCGAGGAAGCGTGGCCAACCGAGGGGCCCGTCACCGCATCCACTTCTTCAACCGACAGGCCGTCCTTCAACATCTCGTGGAGGATGAACTGGCATCCGAACGTAAGGATGCGGTTCGCCACGAAGTTCGGCGTGTCCTTGGCGTACACAACGCCCTTGCCCAGCACGTTCTCCGTGAACTCGGCCATGAACTGGATCACTTCAGGAAGCGTGTCTTTGTGGGGGATAATCTCCAGCAACTTCAAGTAACGCGGCGGATTGAAGAAGTGGGTTCCGAGGAAATGCCTCTTCATGTCCTCGTCCATTCCATCGGTCATGGAAGCAATCGAAATGCCGCTCGTGTTGCTGCTGACAATGCTGCCCTTCTTGCGGTGCTTGACGACTTCCGCGAAGACCTTCTTCTTGATCGCCAAGTCTTCCTTGACAACTTCAATGATCCAATCGCAATCCGCGATCTTCGCCATGTCGTCATCGAAATTCCCAATTTCGATCATGTCCAGAACGGACTTCGAGTACACCGGAGAGGGCTTTGCCTTCAGCAAGCCCTGCTTGCTGGCGTCGGCAAACCCATTTCGCTTCTTGGGATTCGCCTTGTCTTTGTCGGGTAAGCCGGGAGGGACGATGTCGAACATAAGACTGGGGATACCACAATTGCCGAGGTGAGCCGCGATTGCGCCCCCCATCACGCCCGAGCCCAGAACTGCCACGCGCCGTATCTTTCGCATGCCTTGCTGACTCCTTCCACGTAAGGTTATGACCTGCCTTGATTGGTTCAAGGGACGCCACAATAGACGTAAGTACCTGGAATCTAATGATATAAGCGCAACGAAGTACGTTGCCGATTTCCCAGACCTACCGATAGGTCAGGCCATGTGCAATCAACGCGCACGATTCGTGGTTTTTCTCAACTTGCCACCTGTGCAGATGCAGCAATTCAGCACGGAACCCAATCGTACACATTCCTTCCGTGACCGTCAAGGAGATCTAGCGGTTAGCTGCTACCCTCCCGATTTCCCGGTATTCCGAAACGCAAAAGCCGTTTGTGCGCAGAAGAGAACACGCGCGTCGCTTGCCCCGACACGGGTAGATCTGTCACCCTATGCATTGGCTCACCACGAGCCGTGCTCAACCGCACCCATCGGCAGGATACAATGACCGGTTTCTACCAATACGAGCGTCGATTCGAAGGGCAGCCTTCGGGCGGCCGCATCACCTACGCGGTCCAGCGCCTGATCATGCTCAACATTGCCGTGTTTGGTGGTCAATTGCTGCTGGACATCCCCTTCGGCGGATACCCTGCCGCAACCCCGGGGGGATTCGTCGCCAACCTGCTTGCATTCAGCCCGGAAGCCTTGCGGCATGGGTTTGTTTGGCAGCCCTTTACGTACATGTTTCTGCATGGCGGCCTCATGCACCTCTTCTTCAACATGATTGGACTCTACTTTTTCGGCCCGGATGTAGAGCGCATCCTCAGCACTCGCCAGTTCTTTCGCTTCTATATCATCTGCGGAGCGGCCGGAGCGCTCGCCGAATTCCTGTTCTGGTTCATACGCGTCGATACCACGCCGGTCACGGTCGTCGGTGCAAGCGGAGCTACGGCGGCCGTGCTCGTAGCATTTGCCGTCGCTTATCCCGACCGCGAAGTCTTCCTGTTTCCTCTCCCATTTCCTATCAACGCCCGCGCGCTGGTAATCTTCTTCATCGTCATGAATCTCATTTCCGCCGTGCAAGACTCCCACCTCGCGTGGATGACCCATTTCGGCGGACTTGGCGCAGGCTATGCCTACATGAAGTTCGTGCCGGTCTTGCGCGCGCGGTTGCAGGCATGGCAGGGTAAGGCCTCTAAGCCCAAAGACGGTCTTGACTCCGTGGGGGACGCCGTGGACAACATATTCAAGTTCGAAGACGAAAAGCGCCGCAGGCGTTGAAACCGCATTTGTTGGATATCGCCTAATGCCAAGCCTTCAAGAATTTGTGATTCTTGCCGCCATTATTCTCTTCCTGAGCGTATCGGGACTTTGGCCAACAATCATCCGGGGTATACGCCAGCTTCGAGGCGACGCCGTGGATGAACCTGCGGCGCCTAAGGGGGATACCGACCTGTGTTACCGTATCCTAGGTATTTCGCCTTCCGCCACCTGGGACGAAATCGAACGAGCTTACCGGCGCAAAGCAAAAGTTCATCACCCCGACCGGGGAGGCGATGAGGACACGATGCGGGCCGTGAACGAGGCCTTCACCATCTTGAAACGCTCACGCTCGGCTCGACGGTAGCCAGCGAAATGCCGTAGAAAACCATGGAGTCTGCAACCATGCCCACGAAACGCCGCGCACTGCGCTGGCTCGA
>JBHEKO010000610.1:0-5366 GCA_041859475.1 Candidatus Hydrogenedentales bacterium | reverse complement strand
CGGAGAAATCCGAAACCTGGAGCAGACGTTTAACCGGATGGTCTCCGCGTTGCGGGAGAAGGAAATCGTCGAGACCAACCTTCGCCAGGCGCAGCGGCTTTCGGCGCTAGGGTCGCTGGCCGCGGGAATCGCGCACGACGTGCGCAATCCGCTCAACGCCATCAAGCTTCTGTCGAGCCATGTGCTCGATTCCATGAACAGCGATCCGAATGCCTCCCCCGCCGCCAAGCACGTTCAGACCATTCGCACGGAAGTGGACCGTCTGGACGAAATCGTGGGCGGGTTTCTGGCCCTTGCGAAAGAGCGCGAACTGCAACCGGAAGAAGTGCGAATCGACGCCCTTCTCGACGATTGTCTTCGACTCGTTCGACAAGATGCGGAAGCCCGAGGCGTCAAGCTGACCGCCGAATTACGCGCGGGCGACACGCGCCTTCGTCTCGACCCCAAGCAGTGCACGCGCGCCGTGTTGAACCTGCTCATCAACGCACTCGAGATCTGTCCGCAAGGAGGGCGCGTGCGCTTGTTTTCGCGCATCACGGAAACGCACTGCCAAATCGAAGTCCGCGACGACGGCCCCGGCATGACGAAAGAAGTGGCCGAGCGCGCGTTCGATCCGTATTTCACCACCAAGCCAACGGGCACCGGCCTTGGTCTGTCCATCACACGTGGAATCATTGAGGAACATGGCGGAACGATCGAGCTTTCCTGCACGCCGGGACAAGGGTGTCAGGCGCTCATCTCGCTGCCGCTTCAATCGAATACTCCGCTGACTGCATCAAAGGCGCAACAACTATGAAGTCCAGAATTCTCATTGCCGAAGACGACCAAACGCAACGCCTCATCCTCGTGGATATCCTCACGGCTTCCGGCTACGCCGTCACGGGCGTCGCTTCGGCCAAGGAAGCCCTATCGGCGCTCCGCACCGAAACCTACAACGTCCTTCTGACGGATCTGCGCATGCCGGAAATGGACGGCGTCGAGTTGCTTCGCCAAGCGAAGCGAATCCGGCCCGACCTCGACGTCGTCGTCATGACGGCGTATGCGACCGTCAAGACCGCCGTCTCCGCGATGAAGGAAGGGGCCAGCGACTACCTGGCAAAACCCTTCGACAAGGACGAGCTGCTTCTCGTTGTCGAGCGCACCCTCGAGCGGGGCAATCTCCGCCGTGAAAACACGCAGCTTCGCGAGCTTGTCGCGGGCGCCGCGTCGATGGGCAGCATCATCGGCGAAAGTCCGTCCATGCAGAAGGTCTTCAACATCGTTCAGCGCGTAATTCCCTTGAACACGACCGTTTTAATCCTCGGCGAATCGGGCACCGGCAAGGAGCTTGTCGCGCGCCACATCCACTTTTCCGGACCGCGCAAAGCAAAGCCGTTTTCCGTCGTCAATTGCGCCGCCATTCCCGACTCGCTCGTGGAGAGCGAACTGTTCGGCCACGAGAAGGGCGCATTCACGGGCGCCGACGCCAGCCGCCAAGGCAAATTTGAGACGGCAAATGGCGGCACGCTCTTTCTCGATGAAATCGGCGATATGCGCCTCGAAAGCCAGGCCAAACTGCTCCGCGTCCTTCAAGATGGCGTCGTCGAACGCGTAGGCTCCAGCACTCAGCGCAAAGTCGACGTGCGCGTGATCGCCGCCACCAACCGCGACCTAAAGAAACACGTCGCCGCCGGCGAATTCCGGGAGGACCTGTATTTTCGGCTCGACGTGATGACCGTTCCCTTGCCTCCCTTGCGCGAGCGCATACAGGATCTTCCCTTGCTCGTCAGGCACTTTCGCGAGAAGATCGCTTCGCGCATCGGCAAAGCGTGCCCGTCGATGAGCCCCGACGTACTCGATGCCATGCGCCGGTATCGCTGGCCGGGGAATGTTCGCGAACTCGAGAATACGCTGGAGCAGGTCTTCATCCTATGCGACCGCGATATCGTGCATATGGACGACCTCCCCGAGAAGCTGCGCCACCGCCAACCGGAGACAGGCGCGTTCACCCTGCCTCCGGGGGGAATCGTGCTCGAAGATTTGGAGCAGGACTTCATTCGCCAAGCGCTGTCGCACTCGGGCGGCTCTATCAAGGACGCCGCGGAACTGCTTGGACTTACCTACAAGACACTGCAATACCGCTTGAAGAAGCACGAAATTGACCGCAAGGCCGAGAGCGAGGAGTAACCGAAATGCGAATGCTTGTTGCCGGTTTGGCAGCCGCCGGTATGGTCCTGCTCAGTGGATGCGTGTCCCGGCAGGGCGAATCGAATCCACCCGAAGCAGATCTGCAACAGGCTGCGTTGTTCGTCAGCGGAAGCGGCGGATACGCAAGCTATCGTATCCCCGCCATCGTCGAGTCAACGAAGGGCGCGTTGCTCGCGTTCTGCGAAGGCCGTGTGGGCAGCAGCAGCGACCACGGAAACATCGATCTCGTGTTGCGCCGCAGCACGGACGGCGGCAAGACGTGGCTTCCGCTGCAAGTTCTGGTCGACGACGGCTTGAACGCGTGTCAGAATCCCGCGCCGGTGGTCGACCGAAAAACAGGGACGATCATTCTCCCGTTTACGAAAAAAGATGCAAGCACAAACGAAGGCGCAATCCTCAAGAAGGAGGGTCCGCCCATCACCGTTTGGGTCACGCGCAGCAGCGACGAAGGCGCCACGTGGTCGCCCCCAGAGGACATCACGAGCCAAGCAAGCAAGCCCGAGTTCCTGTGGTACGCAACAGGACCTGGCCACTCCATACAACTTCACGATGGCACGCTGCTCGTTCCGTGCGATCACTCCCTGGGTCCCGACAAGGAGCAGTGGTATTCGCACGCAATACTCAGCAAAGATGGCGGGAACACATGGCAATTGGGAGGTGTCGCCGGGCCAAAGACCAACGAGTGCATCGCCGTTGAACTCGCGGATGGACGCGTCTATCTCAACATGCGAAGCTACCACGGCGACAATCGCCGCCGCGTCTCTTTCAGTGAGGACGGTGGCCTTACGTGGTCTTCCGTGCAAGCAGACGCGGCGCTCATCGAGCCGGTCTGCCAGGCAAGCGCCGTTCGCGCCGTGCTGAAGCAGAACGGCGTCAAGGAGTGCATCGTGTTCTCCAATCCTGCCGGAACAAAGCGCGAAAAGTTGACGGTGCGCCTCAGCTACGACGAGGGAGCGACGTGGCCTGTGGCGTGGGTGCTGTATGGCGGCCCCGCCGCTTACTCCGATCTCGTAGCAATGAAAGACGGCACAATGGCGTGCTTGTATGAGCGAGGCGAGAAGAGTCCTTACGAAACGGTCACGTTCGCGCGCTTCTCGCAGAAATGGCTGGCAACGGGAAGCGGCACGGTAGCTGCCGCGAAACCGGGAGTTCGGTGATTCAAGGCCGCGCAGCCATGACGGAACCGCTGCCCGTGTGGGCCGATGCGCCTCGATTATGTCCAGACGTTCCGTTGCCCGCGTATCGCTTTGTGCCGGGACTCAACGCGCATCCTACGCAGGATCCGCAAGGCCACTCGGTTGTGAAGCCGCCCTTTGAATCGCTCACCGTACGCGACGTCTTTCTCTGCGGCGTCGATCTTTATCACCAGGGATATTTGTGGGAAGCGCACGAAGCATGGGAGCACCTTTGGAAGATGGCCGGCAGAAGATCGGCGGAAGGCCGGTTGCTTCAGGCTCTCATCAAGAATGCAGCGGCCTTGCTCAAGGCGCATGTTGGCTCCGCGCGCGGCGCGCGGCGGCACAGCCGCGATGCTTGCGCCTTGCTTGAGCCGGCGCTCAATGCGACACAATCGATGCAAACCACCGTTGCTGCGGGTATGGACATCGAAGCGTTTGCCGTTGCGCTGCGCCGTTGTTACGAGCCGTTGTGGGCAACGGACGGCGAGGATGGACTTCCGCTGGCCGGGCCGTTTCCGCGCATTACGATGGCTCCGCCTTGCGCAGCTCAAGACAACAGAGCACACCCGCAAAACGCGTGATCCCGCGGCTGAAGTGCGTCTCTTTCGCAAGTAGTTCCAGCGCTTGCGACGACATGAACGGTTCTTCGAATCCGTGCAGCCAGAACAGCAAGACTTTCCATCGTCCATACTCTCGCGCGGCCTCATCCATCTCGGCTTTCGGCGTGTTTGTGACGACGTCGTAGATGAGCGCCTCACCGCCCGGCTTGAGTACGCGGTGGATCTCGTTTAGCCCTCCCACGGCATCCGTCCAATGGTGAAGCGAACCCGTGCTCACCACGAGATCGAACGATGCCTCGGGATATGGAATGTTTGCGGCGCCGCCTTCGCACATCTCGATACAATGCGAGAGACCCGCGGCCCCGATGTTTTGCCGCGCCTGATCCACCATCCCCTGCGATATATCCATGCCCACCAATTCGAGAGCCGGCGACTGGGCGTGGAGCGCCAGCAATAACCGGCCCGGTCCGGTGCCCACGTCCAGCACCTTGCCTTCCCGGCAATGCGTTGAAATATCCTCCGCGACCAGTTTGTAGTGCTGCTGAAACACGGATGATCGGCTGATCGCATTGTAGAGTATCGATGCGGGCCAAGGGATGCCCTCGGGATGGACGTGCTTCAGCAGACGGCGTAGTGGCGACAAGAGAGCCATACTTCACCCCCTCTTCGCGGTGTACACAATCTTCCGCGATAGCAAGACATTGACGATTTGCCTTCTATATGCAAGTCTAGCAGGAACGGACGGGGTCATGCCGCCCTATCCGGAAAGGCGGAAAGATGATCCCACTAAGCTCGAAGACCCGCGACAGGCTTGACCGTGTGTTCGCGCCGGAAGGCCGCGGCCAAGCCGAGAGGTTGCTTGCCGAAGAGTGCGCGGAAAACTTGCCCTTTACACAAGACACCGATCCAATCAAATCAGAACGCCTTCGCTTTGCCGTTCTGAAGTTGTCACGCGGGGATTTCAAAGAACTGAAGAAGTGGATTGATGATGCGAAAATCGATTGGCGCGATGTACTGATGGCTGCGGGATTCGGATATGACGTAACCGAACACGAGCGATGGAATCCGTAGCCGGCACTACTTTGCTTCCGCGGCGAGCTTGGTCAATTCCTCAAGTCCCCCGATAAACTCCTCCGTCATCGGAAATGGCCCGGGATACGGCAGCCACTTCATTTGCCGATCGAGATACACCACCCAACCGCCTGGAGGGTCGTTCTCCGCGGGCCGCTCAATCATCACCGGTATTGCGGAGGGCAGTATCACATTGGGATCGAAGGCCGCGCCTTCGGATGCCATCGTTTTTAGCAGGTTCAGATTCACGAGCCGCAACGTGTCGGTTCCGAGCGTACCGCTTCCCATCTCAACTTTCAGATCTTCGGCGAATCCGCCGCCCGCTGCCGCATGCATTCGGTAGGCTTCCAGCAAGCAGTTTCCTTCCGCT
>JBHEKO010000538.1:0-4359 GCA_041859475.1 Candidatus Hydrogenedentales bacterium | reverse complement strand
TGGTGGAAAGACGGGCTGGAATGGATGCTCGAGAATTTCGCGATTGGCGGCATCGACTACGAGATGGGCGATTTCATCGTCAATCCGTCGCCTGGCGCTGTTGAGGCACGCGAACGCCTGGGCATCAAAGCCGACGGCAATATTCTCGACACCATCGTGGCGACACAGGAGGTGATGGACTTTGCGTACAAGCAGAAGCGCGACGGCATTTTCATTAACTGCACGTACCGCGGATTCGAGCGAATCACCGGCTTCCCCAAGCTCCCGTATCTCGACGTGATCAACAAGAAGACGGTATGGGAATACACGCTTACGCATACGGCCAAACGCGACGATTTCCCGACCGCATTCGCCGGCGTACCGCCGCACCGCATGTACGGGTATCTGCACTGGTTTAACCCATCGACGAAAACGATGGAGAAGGATTATGTTGCCGACATCGCGCGAGTCTTCCCGGGCGCGGCTTCGCTCGGCTTCGAGTTCATCGGGACCTACGGCGAAGTCTCGGCCATCGGCAGCCCCCTCGCCGACCGCAACTACCGAGCGCAAGTCGCGTGGGCGAAGAAACCGGAGACGCAGATTGCGGAGTTCACATGATCAATCCGAGCGCCGCATGCGGCCAAGCAGAATAGAGGATGCCGGATATGCTCAATAATCGAGAGATATTGGAGCACGTTCAGTCGCTTCCGATTGACCAAAGGTTGCAGCTTATTGACATGCTCCTCCGCTCAATCAATGCCCCTGATGAAGCTATCGAAAGTGAATGGATACGTGTCGCCCAGAATCGGCTGGATGAGATACGCAGTGGCGCAGTCACCCCTACTTCGGGTCCCGAGGTCTTTTCGCGCATCGATCCCTCGTGATTCACTTCAACCGATGTTGGAAGTTACGAAGTCCTGCGGATAGGCTAAGAGCCGGCTGGAAGCCAGCGTTACATGGATAGGCCAAGAGCCGGCTGGAAGCCAGCGTTACGCGGATAGGCCAAGAGCCGGCTGGAAGCCGGCGTTACAACTCACAAGATCAATCGATACAATCCACAAGAGCTCTCTCACAGCTCGACCTCAATGCTGTCTACCGGCATCTTTCCCGAAACTGCCTGCACGCGCACACCGTGTAACGTTCCCCGTGGGAACTGATGCGTAAACAACGCCGCGGACGGGGTCGCCGTATCGCTGTGGAAATCGATTGTGCCGACCGAGCCGCCGTCGACGAACACTTCGGCTTTCCCGTAGACCGGGCCTTTCGGGGCCCATACGGTGAACGACTTGCCTTCCACATTCCACTTCACGTGAGCATCGGGATTCTTCGAGACACATCCGATACCGAACCGAAACGCGGCGTCCTCCTTCACGTCCCAGTCATCGAGCTTTTGCGCGGCGTTCAACAACGCCTCGACGTAATGATAGGCCGCGCGTGGTTGTGACGGCGCGGCATCCACCACGAACTTCGTGACCTGGGCATGGCTCTGCTTGTCTACAAGGATCGCGACCGTCCCCGCTCCGTTTGGCATGGCCCCAGACCAGACATCGGCACCGTTCAGTCCAAGACTCGCCACTCCCGAGGCGTCCCATGGCAGGGAGACAACCACCTCTTCGGAATCTTCGCGTTTCCCCTCCGCGACAACGGTACGCTGTCCTTTTGCACCGACATTGACCAGCGCCCACTTCCCGGGCGAAAGTTCCACTGCCGAGTAGCGGGTCATCATGAGCGGGTGGAGCGTAGAACCGGACGTGTTCTTGTTCGGGCCGATGGGCGCCGAATAGTCCCACATGAGCGACACATTGCCTTGTATCTTCGCGGTGAGGTTCAACGATTTGAGCGGACCTCCTCGCTTTAACATGGCAAGCGAGGCCCCTTCGTGTCCGCTGACCACAAAGCCGCGTTCGCGGTACGGCTTGTCCCATTGGCGTTCGGCGAAGTTGATCGTGCCCATGCCCTTGCTGTCGCGCGCAGGAAACATCACGTGAAAGATGCCGTCTTTGCCGAAGAATCCGGAGAAGGCTTGTCCCCAAATCCCGTGGTATTCGTTCTCGATCGGCTCGGCGTGCCACACGCTTCCGTGCTGCGCGAACTCCCACGCCTTCGGATTGAGTGCATCTTCGATGGGTGCGCGAAACATGCCCTGATAATTACGATTCATCGCAACCGAGGTCGTGGGAGAATAGACGAAGCCCTCGTGGACAAACGCAGGGAAGAACTCGAGCAGTGGCGGATAAAAGCGATCTTGTTCCGGATGCAGCAACAACTCGGGTTTGCTGTACGGGCCCTCCGGCTTGTCGGCCTTCATCCCCAAGAGCGCCCAACCGAAGTACGGGCCGGAGTCCGTGAGAGTCAGCACGACCCAGTCGTTGGCGCGCCGGATAAGTGAAGAGGCATAGAGACGGCGATACTTCCCTTGCAGCAACTCCTGGCCGCGAGTCGTGGCGACTGGCCGCGCCGTAGGATGAAAGGGGCCCTCCGGTTTGTCGGACCAAGCGTACCCGACGCCGGTATTCGCTTCCTTCGGGGGATTCGCTGCGTTCTCCCATGTTGTGCCTTTGGTGCAGAAGTCGAAGGCCATGTGATAGCGTCCGTCGGCATAGATGACGCAGACATCGGGGGCATGGTCTATCGGGGCAATTTCGCCCTCGAATACGTGCGTTCCGTAGCCATCGATTGCCAGCCCGGCGCGATCCCATGTCTTGCCCTTGTCGAGCGAGCGATACACCGAGCACCGCGAAGGAGCGTCTTCATTGAAAGCATATCCCTGGCAATACTCGCCCACGTAGAGGTACCAGTTTCCGCTGACCGGGTCTTCAAACAAGAAGCCGTTGACGGGCCACTCGTAGGGTGCGGCCCCGCGAAGCATCGGGTTGCCTGCGTTGTGGACGAACGCATCGAACGAGACATCGCCCAACACCGAGTGCCGCAGCCACGCATCGCGCTGCGAGGCGTCGGCGTAGTCTATCCCTTCGCTTTGCGCCAACACGCTGAGACTCATAAACAGAGCGACCACAACCGAAGCGCGCAAGACCCGTAGCATTCTAACTCTCCTGATGTTCGCGTTACGCAAATGAGACTGGAATTCTCTTATGGTGCTCATCTCGGCAGCTTCAAGAATGCACTCCCGCCTTTCAACCACCGGTCCATCGTCTTAGGGTCGCCCGTAATTTGTTTGTCGGGTTCGTCCGATTTCGGAGGTGTTTCGAGGCTCCCCAGCTCGCGGAAAAGTTCGCTTTTCGGACTGAACAGGTTGAACGTGTAGATGCCGCTTACGCCCGCCTCAAGCGCCGCGCGCGCCTCGTTGCGCCACAACGGCATTGTGTCTGACTTCGTACCTTCGGGATTCGACGGCGATACGACGCGCGAACCGCTGAGGCAGGCGTACACAGGGACGTCGTACTTCTTACCGACGGCCACCATGTTCTCCCACGGTTCCAGGTGAAAGTACCCGCTCAAGGTAATGATGTCCACAAGGTCTTGTTTGAGCCATTCTTCCCAGTCCAATCCGATTCCTTTCGCATACCCAAGCGAATCGGGAACGCGAACGGAAATCAGGACCGGACGCCTTCGCTTTATGCCCACTTCCTCGGTCATGACGCGCACGCGCCGGATCAGCTCGGTCATCATGTCGCACTGTTCCTGCGTCACCGGTTCGCCGGTCATCTGGGGTTTGAAATAAACGGGGTGGCGGAAGAAATCGAGTTCAAGACCATCCACGTCGTAGCGCGTGCACACGTCCGTGAGAATGCGGAACACCTTGTCGCGCACCTCAGGCAATCCGTAGTTCACGGCCGACCAGCGGCCGCCGCCGTGCGGAAACTTGTCACCCTTCTTTCCCATCAGGTACTCGGGGTGTTCCTGTTTCCATTTGCACAACAGCGCGCTGTCGCCGGAATCGTGTGTGTCGTTCATCCGCATCGACCAGAAGGCTTCCATCTTGTTCACGTGGGAGAACTTGATGATCTCCGTCAACGAGTCCGTCCCCTGCTTCGTCAGCTCCCACGCCCAATCGAGCGCCTCTTTGTCGCCGTGCCCGCGCAGTTCGGTTTCCGTGCTCGGCTGCGTGTAGAGATTGAAGACGCCCGTGCAGTAGAAGATCGCATCCACCTGCGACCCCAAAAGCGGCGTCGTGCGGTTCGACAGGAAATTGGCGACCGTATGTTCCTGGTCCTTGGTGCGCGCGTCATTGCCGTCGTTGTTCATGATGATCCGGCGTTTCCGGTGCGCGGCCTCTTTGCGCGCCTGTTTCATGGCGCTGGTCTCGTTTGTGGGAGCCTGCGCCGCCGCGTCACTGGCCGTCGCCTGCATGAAGGCCAGAAGCAGCGCCAACGCCGCCGCGCATGAACGCGTCCTGTTCATGAGTCCTAGATCGGAAGA
>JBHEKO010000321.1:0-3854 GCA_041859475.1 Candidatus Hydrogenedentales bacterium | reverse complement strand
GGGTTCGTCGAGGCCCTTCTTGAAGAAGCCAATCCCGATATCGCCCACGGCCAAATCGACATTTCTGTACACAATGCTTGGAGGCGAGTCCGTCCCCGTCGGGCAGCCAACAGCGACAAACACCACCGCCAGCGCGGCGGCAAGCGTCAGGGAAGTCAACCCGCCCCAACGCGTCCTCTTGAATATCGTGGGTTTCCCATTCATTTCGTCCGCTCCTTCTCGAAACGTCTGTTTCGATATTCCTTCTGGCGGGACGCTTTGGCGTCCGCGCGCAGCATGCTTCAATTGCCTCTGCCGCACCCTTCCCTAAGGTGTCGGCTCGGAGGTAACGAAATTATTCGTATCGATGCTAATCGGGTTGACAAAGTCCTTCAGCGCAGGCAACACGAAGTCCGCAGGGCGCGGAATCGACAACGTGTCGGCATCGTAGAAGACGTGCACATCGCCCATTTGCGAGCAGCAAGAGTACGCACCAGTTGCGGCAAACAAAACGTCCCGTTCGGCGGCAAGTCCGGAAACTTGCACGATTTGGGAGTTCGCGACGTCGAACGACACGTGCGCATTCTGACCTGTCTGGATTTCCAGGCCGGGACGAAATGAGGTCATCCCGATGTCAAACGCCTTGTCGAAACTCTCGTCGTTTCCGACATGGAGCGTGTCCTTCAGCATCTTCATATCGCCGGCATATCCGACGGTGCCGGTGGACGGCGATATGACGGCGGAGGGAAGCTGTCCATCTTCAAGATCGTCCGCGTTGTCGAACACGAACAGAATGCCTTCATAGGTCGTCACATAGAGACGGTTGCCGAACACATCGACACGAGTCGGGTCGACTTCGGGCAAGTTCAAGAACGAGTCGCCGCTGAGGATGGCCGAAGGAACCAGCGGATCGCCGCCTTTCGGGGGGGCTTGTACGTCAGCCAGGCGTTGAGTCATGTTGTCGAACACATACACTGCACCCGTATCAAATCCGCAACAGAAGCCATAGGCAGCCGCGTACAGAGTATCGTTAACAACCGCGATTCCCTGCGCATTGGGAACATCGAAGACAATCGTCGGCGAATCGCCGCCACCTTGTACGATGGCGCCTGCATTGTCGTACACGGCCACATAGCCGTCTATCGGCTGCTTGGAGCCGCCGAAGCACTCGCCATGCGGATTGGACACATAGAGCCGGTTGTCGACGACCAGGATCTCAAAGGGATCGCACACTTCGCCGACTTCCCCTTCGATGATCACATCTGGACTGGGCGACGAGGCTCCTTTTGCCGCCAAGTCGCGATAGTCGCGCCAGATGGCCACGACGTTCGAGTCACTGTCCGCGACATAGAGGTCATTGCCGGTGAAGTCCCCCGTCAACTGAATACTACTGGGGGCCGATAGGAAGCCGAGATCTTCGCCCCTCAAGACGAGGTCCGGGTCCTGCAGGCTTCCTTCCGTCAGCACGTTAAAATACAGCAGCACATTGGCATTTTCGGCGTGGAGTTCCTTGTCCAAAAATGGCAAGCCCAAATCGCCTACGGCCAAATCCACGTTTCTCAAAAGGATTGAAGGCGGAGAATCGTTGCCCGCCGGGCAGCCGACTCCCGCAATACCGAGCATTGTCGCCACGAGCGCCAGCGCTCCTATACGCCACCCTACCATTGGTTTTCCTCTCTTGACGTGTTCCCTGTTCATAACACAAGCTCCTTTACTCTTGGATGATTCAGTCCAACCTTCACGGAACAGGCGTCGGGCTGAAGTAGTTATTGGTGTCGATTGCCGCGGGAGTCGCGAAGTCCTTGTAGGCCGGAAGCACGAAGTCCGCCGGTCGTGGAATGGAAAGCGTATCTGCATCGTAGAAGATGTGGACATCGCCGGAGGGAATGCCGCAGCACTCGCCAAGGCCGCTGGCCGCAAACAGCACGTCCCTTTCCTGTGCCATGGCGGTGACTTCGGAAAGCTGGGCATTGATTGCGGTGAAAGCCATGAGGGCGTTCTGACCGCTCGCTATCGTGAGACCGGGACGGAATGCCGTCATGCCGGGCCACTCGGCCTTAAGCGCCTTCTCGCCGTCGGACGCCTTCGGGGGGAAGTAGCCCTCAACGGGATACGGCAGATACCCATCGCCCACATAGAGTGTGTTGTCGAGCATCTTCATGTCGCCCCAGTACCCGACAGTGCCTGTCGAATAGGCCACGACGGCCGACGGCTCCTGAAAGTCCACCAAGTTGTCCGCGTGATCGAAGACATACAGGGCGTAGTACCCCAAGACATAAAGGCGGTTGCCGAAGACATCGCACCGGAAGGGTTCTTCGCCATCAGGCAGATCGAGAAATGACGGACCAGCCAAAACGACAGTTGGGTCAAGAGGATCGCCCCCCTTGGGAAGACTGCTTACCGCTTCGATCCGTCCGGGAATGTCCTCGAACACATAGACGGCACAACCCGAAGAGGTGCCCTTGAAGGGGAATTCACTCTCGTCGCTGCATACATAGAGGTTGTCGTTCGCGACCGCAATCCCTCTCGGGCCGACTACATTCAAGACAAGAGTCGGCTCCGTTGCGCCTTCAACGATTGCCCCGGCGTTGTCGAATACAAGTACCCCTTCCGAACCGATGCCAGGACCCTTCTCAGGATTGATACAGTCCGACCCGCCGTTGGAAACGTACAGACGGTTATCGACATTGAGGATTTCGAACGGATCGCTCACGAAGGCGTTCTCGCAATCCAGGACCACGTCCGCTTCCGTTTCGACAAACCCTTTGTCTTCATCGGCCAAGTCGCGGTAGTCTCTCCAGATTTGTACGGTGTCGCTTCCATCGTCCGAGACGTACAAATCGTTTCCAGTGAAGTCGCCGGTGAGTTGAATGCTATTGGGATTCTGAATCAGCGGATTCGATGCCCCGCTCAACACGACGCTCGGGTCTTGCAGGCTACCCTTCGTCAGCACCTTGAGGTAGAGCAGGATTTGCGCGTAGTCGAACCCCTCCGGCCCCGACCCCTTGTTAACGCTTGTGCCGAGGCCCCAGTCTCCGACGGCCAAGTCCACATTGCGCAGCAAAATGCTGGGGGGAGAGTCTGCTCCCGTCGGACAACCAATGCCCGTCACGGCGAGTAGGAGAGAGGCGATTGCGATCGCGCAAAACGTCGCGATTCGTATCGGCTTTCCTGCTTTGTTTTCACGAGTCAAATTCATGGCCACACATCCTCCTGCTTTGCAGTGGATTGCGGCACGCTTCGGAAAGCGGCACCTCAGGCCCGGCCTATCGGGCAACACCGCAGACGGTCAGCGCGCCTTGCATTCGCACTGCTTTAGGTCTTCCAGAACCCCTACCGGACTATGATGCAGAATTCTAGAATGAATAGCAAGAGAAAACGTCAGGCAACATCGCGTTTCCCACGTCATGCGCAAGCCGCACTTCGCGCCGGAGCTCGCACGCAACATGTTTGTTTTGCAGGGGTTAAGCTGGCGGAGAGAGAGCAACCGCCGGAGGCGGCAATAGAAAGATCACCGCGCCCGTATCGGCACTGAGCGAGGCGCCAAACACCGGAGAATAGGCAGCGACTTTCCAGCAGTTTGCCGAAAACTTACCTGGATCGCTCTTCTGCGCTTTCCGCGAATCATGTGCAATATGCATTTGGACGCCCCCAGTGGCGTTGGCATGCCGTCGAATTCGACTGGGTTGTATGGAGACAAGGCCGCCGAGTGTTGCGTGAAGACCCGTCTGGACGGCGGCGGTGCAACTCCGGCGGAAATGCTAAGGCTGAAGGCCTGCCATCCGTGCGCGTTTAGCCCAATACTTCTGAACCCATGAAGGGCGCACATCCGGGGCGGAGAGGTTGCCTACGGCCTGAGTCCATTTCTCCAAAAG
>JBHEKO010000308.1:0-8680 GCA_041859475.1 Candidatus Hydrogenedentales bacterium | reverse complement strand
AAGCCACCAAGTACAACTGCAACCGCCATCCATTCACGCCGCATCGCATACCCCCTCGTTCCGTGCGTTGGAGCCACGCGCTCAATTGTCCGGGATTCGCTATCCCTTCGGCAACAGGCGTTCCGTCAGCTCGGCAAGTTGCAACTCCATCTTGAGCATTGCCTCACGAACCCGCAACTCCGACTGTTGGATGTTGTACTGAAGCATTCCCACTACGCCGAACGTCACAAAGAAGACCAGCCCGACGAGGATCATCTGCGTACCCTTGGCGGTGTCCTTCATCTGTTGGCCCTGAACCAAGAAGATCGTCATCATGCCGATCATGAAGACCCAGACGAGTCCCGTAATTTTGCCCGTATCCTTTTTGAAGTTGAATCGGCCACGCTTCATGACGCCAATGGATATCAGCGCAAAAGCCAGTCCAAACAGGGAGCCAAGTGCAAATCCAATCGTGCTCAGCAAGGGCAACTGCCCCCATGACACGATGGCAGCCACGGCAAACCCGACGAAGAAGCCCAAGCACATGACCGTCGCAAACACGTAGAGTACTCGTTCCCACGGTTTCAGGTTTCGTTCCATCATGGCTTCCATTTCCTTTCTGTAGCGGAGTTCCCAATTGGCCGACGTCTTTTCCTGCGCCAGCAATTGCTCCGCGATGGACTGCTTGTTCATGGCGTCGTCTCCGAATCCAACTGTTCACGCAACGCGCGCTTTGCGTAATACAGCCGGGACTTGACCGTGCCGACGGGGATGTCCAGAATCTCCGCCGCCTCGCTGTGCGAAAGCTCTTCCAGAAAAAACAGCGTAAGCACTTCGCGATGCCCCGGGGGGAGTTGCTCCAGTGCCGCATGGATTCGCGCCGCATCCTCGTCGTCGAACGACGGCGCATCCTGCAAAGCGGGTTCTTCGTACACTTCCTGAATGGTCTCGTGCCGGCGTTGGCGGCGCAGATGGCTCACGCCGCAATTGTGCGCGATGCGGTATACCCAGGTCCGGAAGACGGCCGTGTCTCGCAGGCTGGAGCCGCTTCGCCACACGGTAGTCCACACTTCCTGCAGGACATCCCAGGAATCCTCTTCCGAAACAACCACGCGGCGAAGGTAGTAGAGGAGCCGCCGCTCCCACAGGCGGACCAGCGCGTCGAACGCCGACACATCGCCTTGCCGCCAGCGGAGAAGGCACAGTTCGCTCTCTATCTCCAACTTCGTACGCACGTACATTCCCCTTGCCTTTCACCATAGAGACGCACGAATGGGCGCGGAGGTTCATTGGGCTTGCCAAACGAAGCCTCTGCAAAGTGAGGTCCACCGCCACGTTGAGCTTCCCACCGCCCCTCTGCCACAATACGCCCATGAAATACCTACGGACAATCGAGATACTCCTCGGCGCGGTCTTCATCTTCAGCGCCGTCACAAAAGCCCTCGACCTCTACTCGTTCGCCGTTCAAGTCTCGTACTACGGCGTCGTGCGCGACCCGAATCTCGTGCGCACCGTGGCGAACACAATGGTCTGTGTCGAAGCGGCGTTTGGCGTGGCCCTGCTCGCGGGACTGCGCCTGCGCGGCCTGGTCTTGCTGGCCACGGCCGGGTTGCTCGTGGGCTTTTCCGCGCTGATCGCCTACGCGTGGGCCTTCAAGGGACTCAAGGATTGCGGGTGCTTCGGCGCGTACATCAAGATGGGCCCCGGCGTTTCCATCGGCAAGAATATCGTGCTCCTCGCACTTGTTGGGGGCGGGCTATATCTCCTAATGAAGAAGCGCGACGATAGCGGCGCGCAGCCGGATCGTGGCCCTTCGCGGATGGGTTGGGCGCTCGGCGCGTTGGGCATTGCGATCGTTGCCGTATCCGCGGCATTCGGCAAGCCCGCGCCGGCAGAAACGCCCGCGAACACCGCGTCCGCCGACAGACCCTTTGCGGCCTACCTCGTCGAGACCGAAGGTGCAACCATCGACCTGGGCAAGGGCGATTATCTCGTGGCGATGCTCAGCGCCACGTGCGAACACTGCCAGGCCGCCGTCGCCGTGTTGAACGACCTGGCCGCGGAGCCGGATATGTTGCCGATCGTTTCCTTGATGCTAGGCACGGAAGAGGAGATGATGGACTTCGAGTCGCTGACCGATCCGCAGTTCCCGACGCAAGTCATCGACGCGCTCCAGTTCATGAACCTCATCGGCACGGAGCCGCCTCGCTTCTATCTGGTTCGCGACGGCGCGGCCCGCGCACACACCGACATCCTCGACCCCACGCTCGAAGACCTGCACAAGTTTCTCGCCACGCCCGGTCAGTAGCGCCTCGCTCGATAGCCGTGGCGCCGGGTGAACGGCAGACTGCGGCCTGCGCGCTGGCAGACTTATTCGTCCCCGTCTTCCTCGTCTTCGCCCATATCCACGCGCACGGCGACTTCAGGACCCTGCGATCCGGCGGCAAACGCAAACTCCATTTGCTGGTGCCGGACCAGCTTGTACCGCTTCAGCAGGCGAAGGGTCTGAAGCGTCGCCGAGGCCGCATAGTTGCCGCTTTCATCCACCTTGTCGATGAGGTCGCGCAACACAAGCGGAAACTCGAACACGTGCCCCACGCCGGTCTGCTGCAGCAAGTGCAGCGAGCGCGCGCGCAACTCGGGAGATGCAGGCAACTCGGAAAGGACCAGTATCGTGCGAAACGGTTGGCCCGCAAACAGGTCGCGCGCCATTGCCAGCGATTCATCCGATACGAAGTTGGACAACACGGGGTTGGCCTCAATGACGGAGGGATAGAACCGGTCGCCGTGCCACGCGCGCACTTCCACCACGGCGCGTTCCACCGGCGGCAAGTCCGCGGGATGCAACAAAAACGGCAATTCGCGCGGCAACCCGGGATTGGTGTTCTGCACGAAGAGCTGGCCGGCATGCTCTCCCGGGCGCAACCGCCGCCCGCCTTGCTGCCAATTCGTCATCACCTGAAACAGGTTCAGTTCGAAGAACTCGCGCACCAACTGGACGTTCACGTCACCCATGATCGATCTGCATCCTCTGGGTTATCGTCCGCATGCCTCGCCAAACACGTTCAAAAGAAAGCGGAAACCAGGGACTGACACAAGCGCAGTCCGCCCCAGCGGACGCAGACGTGTCTGTCCCTGCTTTCCGCGTCCCAACCTAAGTTACAACCAACAGCGGAAATCGGGGACTGACACAAGCGCAGTTCGCCCCAGCGGACGCAGACGTGTCTGTCCCTGATTTCCGCGCCCACTACTGCGTCTCCTGAAGCGCCTTGCCAAGCCGATGATTCGGATCGCACGCGATAATCCGCTCCCCGATTTCCCGCGCGCGGTCCGTCCGGCCCAGGCGCTCGTAACACATCCCCTGCTTGGCCAGAATATCCAATTGCGTGAAGCTCTCGCCAAACGCCGTGTAATACCGGCCCGGCTCGTTCGCCGCGGTCCGGTCCTCCGCCGCCCGATAGTATTCCAACGCCTTTGGGAAATCATCGCGGGCAAAATACACTTCGCCCCTCAGATAGTGCCCCTCCGGCTGCTCGGGATTCATTTCGACCGACTTCTGCAACAACTTGTCCGCGGACTCGAGTGACGAACTCGACAGCGCAAGATTGCCCGCGAATTTCGCCGCGCGCCCCAGCAAATACAGCCCCGCGAAATTCGTCCCGCCGTTGGCCAGAGCGGCCTGCGCCTCGCGGACCGCCGAGTTCCAGTCGCACGCGCTGTAGTACGTCTGCGCCAGCCCCAGCATGGCCCGCGAATTCGACGCGTCCACGCCCAGCAACTGCTCGAACTCCTTCTGGGCTTCGTGCGTTTGCCCTGCCGCCAGCAGCGCATACCCCAAGTCCAGCCGCGCGGCGGACTGCGCAGGCTTCTTCTTCACGACCTGCGAGATGAGTTCGATTGCGCGCTGAGCGTGTCCCATTCGCAGGTATACTTTGCCCAACTGGTGATAGGCCGCCGAATACGAATTGTCCAGCCGGACTGCCTTCTCGAAGCACTGCGCCGCCCGGCCCAACTCGCCCTTCATGCCCAACGTGAGGCCTTCGTCGTAATAACTCTCCGCGCTTTCACCACCGAACGGCATAGGTACACCCTCAGGTTTCTCTTACCGGCCCCGCAACGCCTCGAGCGCGCGCCGGGCCTGCTCCAACGTCACATCCACGCGATGCACGACATGCCCCACGCCGTCCACCACCACGAACTTCAACGTGCCCGCACGGGCCTTCTTGTCGTGCTTCATGGCTTCCAACGTCGGCTCTATCGGAATCGCCGGCCACGTCACCGGCAGCCCATAGGATGCAATGCATGCTCGCTGCCGTTCCACAAACGCCTCGTCCACCAGCCCCAGTTCCAGCGACAGCATCCCCGCGGCATGCATACCCAAGGCCACCGCCTCGCCATGCAGAAACGTCGAATACCCCGACGACGCCTCGATGCCGTGCCCAAACGTGTGCCCATAATTCAGGTTTGCGCGAACGCCGTGCTCGTGCTCGTCCGCCGCCACGATCGCCGATTTGATCTCGCACGACCGCACGATCGGCAGCTCCAACGCGTCCAGATCCTTGGCGAGCAGCGCTCCCGCTTCCCGCTCCATGTACTCGAACAAATCCGCATCGGCGATCATGCCGTGCTTGATCACCTCGGCTAGGCCCGCGCGCAATTCGCGCTCGGGAAGCGTCCTCAAAAACATCAAATCGATCACCACCGCCGACGGCTGGTGAAACGCGCCGATGATGTTCTTCGCAAGCGGATGGTTCACCCCCGTCTTGCCCCCGACGCTCGAATCCACCTGCGCAACCACCGTCGTCGGAATCTGGACGCAGCGGATTCCGCGCATGAACGACGCCGCGGCATATCCCGCGATGTCGCCCACGACGCCCCCGCCCAACGCCAGCACTACACTCGACCGGTCTAGCCCGCCTTGCAGGAATTCGCCGCACAGAAATTCCACCTGCGACAGACGTTTGTGCTCCTCGCCCGCCGCCATGACGCATACCCGAGTGCGAACGCCCGTCCGGCCAGTCAGTTCCGCTACGCGGTCGGCATACAACGGCGCAACATGGGTGTCCGTGACGATGGCCACCGTGCCCTTGACGCCAAGCGCCGACAGCACGCCGGGCAAACCTTCAAGCGCCCCCTCGCCGATTGTAATCGGATAAGCCCGCGCCCCGAGCGCGACCGTCAATTGCTTCATAGACTACCCCTGATCACTTCTGCACCGCGACCGAACGCCCGGTCAATGCGGATTTCTCGGCTGCCAAAATGACTTCGAGCGATTTCCGCCCTTCTTCGCCCGAGCAATACGGCTTTTCAAGTCCCAGCGCCGCGCGCACGAACCCGCCGCTGACGTCCACGCCCCACGTCCCAGGATAATTGTTCAAGGGTGCGGGAACCTCGAAAATGATCTCGCATTCCGGATTCTTCAACCGTGCAATCAGCGGCATGTCTTCCTGAAGCGCCACCTGAAGTGTCCCGTTCGCGCAATGAAAGATGGTGTACGACGCGTCCATGCCCTTCACCGTCCACGAGGCGCACAAGGTCCCTACCGTGCCGTCCGTAAACGTGAAACACGAAACCAGATTGTCGTCTACCGTCGAATTCTTCTTCTCAAGATTCGTCATGTACGCGGAGATATGCGCGATTTCCTTGCCCGTCAAAAAACGAATAAGGTCCGCCTTGTGGACGCCCAAGTCCGCCATCGCTCCGAAACGCGCTTCCTTCTTCTTGAAAAACCACTTCCCCGTCGGACTCCAGTTCTCGGGCCCTTCGTGCCCGAACTGCCCCGTCACGTGAAGGATCTTCCCGAGTATCCCGCTGTCCAGGACCTCTTTGGCCTTGCGATGAACCGAGAATCGCCGCTGGCTTTGATTCACCATCAGCAGCTTCTTCGCCTTCTTCGCGGTCTCGACCATCTTGCGCGCCTCCGCGGAACTGCACGCCATGGGTTTCTCCACGAGCACATGGCAGCCCGCCTTCAACGCGTCTATCGCCACGGATGCATGCAAGTAATTGGGAAGCGCAACGGTCACGCCGTCCGGCTTTTCCTTCTTCAACATTTCCTTGTAATTCGAATAGACCCGCGCATTCGGCGCATACCGCAGCGCCAAGGCCCGCGCCTTTGACGGAATGACATCGCAAAACGCGATGATATCCGCCTCGGGGCATACCGCATAGTCCGGAACATGCAGCCGCTCCGCTATCGCCCCGCAGCCAATGATCGCCGCCCGAAATTTCTCCGCCATGATCAAAGCCCTTTCCGTAATCGCCTCGCGCAAAAATTCGAAGCGTCTCCAAGTCTCCCCCCAGAGACAGCAAACCTAGATTCTAGCGCATTTTCACTTGTGATGCATGCGCTTGACGCGATGGAGAGCACGCGTCCGAAATGCGGGAGGACAAATCGACCCTTCTGGGCAGATGAAGACGGCTGCATTTGTATCGCCGCCTTCCAAGCGGCATTCCGTGGCAACGGGAAATCGCTGCGCCATAGCCCAAGATCCGCCAAAATGCCCGCGGCACGAAAGCCCACGCAAAAGCATCCGCACTACGTATCTGGCAACATATTCATCTTCATCGCGGAAGTCGTCCCCAATTCTGTTCCTTCTGACTACTATCCATCAATTTCGTCGTCTCTCCCTGCTCGATTGAGTCTCTCCCTGCTCGATTGAGCGTCTCCCCGCTCTTCATCAATGTTCATCGGTGTGTATCGGTGGCCGAGTCTCTCGGGTTCCGGCTGTTCTTCTCTGCATTTCTTTGCGCCTTTGCGCCTTTGCGCCTTTGTGTTGACTTCTTCTCCCCGAGCTCCCTGTGTCCCGTGGCTTGAAACTCTCCTCGCTCGATTGAGTCTCTCCCCGCTCTTCATCAATGTTCATCGGTGTCTATCGGTGGCCGAGTCTCTCGGGTTCCGGTTGTTCTTCTCTGCGTTCTGCGTTGTGATTCTTCCCCTCTTGGTTGCCACGCCTCTCCGTTGAGATTGTTCCTGTTTTGGTTGCGGCTTTGCTGCGCTGTGCGTTCTCTCGCGGCATGGACTTTTCCTGAATTCCCAGTGTCCCCAGTGTCCCCCGTGGTTGGAAGCTCTTCCCGCTTGATCGATTCACTACTCGATATTCATCGGTACGTGTCGGTCTCAATTCCGTAACTGAATCCTCTTCTTTTCGTGTGTTTCGTCTGTTTCGTGGTTGAGTCTCCTTTTGGTTGCGGCTGTGCTGCTCCGTGTGCGTCCGTGTGCGCCGGTGTCCGTCCGCGACCCCTCCGCACCGCTGAGCACCTGCCTTCCCGCTCCCCCCTTCGCTTGCGCCTCCCCATTCATGGTGTATACTTAATTCCGTATCCCGTGCTGGTTGCCATACATATCGCGCAGGAGGTAGTACTCGTGGTTTCTCACCGGGCAGGCGTATGCCGTTTGACTGCTGGGCTTTGTGTCCTTTTCCTGTTCGCGGCCACCGCCGCCTTCGGCGCCGACAAGCCCGCCAAGCTCAAATCGACGCCCCAAGGCGAACCGTTGTACTACTACAACGGCGACATGCGTGTCGACGTCGTGCTCTCCCTGGATGAACTCGTGGTTGCTCCACCCGCAACCAAGAGCACTGCGCTCCTTGCCGTCAAAGCGCTCATCCCCTCTGCAACAACCCGTGCTGCTGGCGCGCCCGGAAATCTGCACATCAAACTGGCCACCCCCGCCACCAACCGCACCGCCCTGGAACAGCAAGCCAAGACGTTGGCCGGCGCGGGGTACACCGTTGAACCCATCCTCTTCGACAGCTCCGTCCGCACGCCGTCGGACGAGAACCGCCAGACGCTCACAAACCAATTCAGCCTCAAACTGAAGCCCGGCACGACCATCGAGCAGGTCTCCGCAGCCTACGGTGTTTCGGTGGTCACCGAGATTTCGTACAGCCCCGATACCTACATCGTGCAAACCACGAGCAAAGCTCTCCTCGGCTCGCTCGAAACCGCGAACGCGCTCTACGAAAGCGGCCTTGTCGAGTTCGCCACCCCGCTCATCGAACGCAAAATGTCCAAGCGATTGGTCCCAAACGACACCCTCTACCCGGACCAATGGCACCTGAACAACACGGGCCAACAGGGGACGGCGGGAAATGACGTTAACATCGAATCCGCGTGGGACCAAGCCACCGGCGCTGGCGTCAACATCGCCATCGTCGATGACGGACTCGAAACCGCGCACGAAGATCTCACCGCAAATGCCCGCACGGATATCGACATCGACATCAACTACGGCGACAACGATCCCACTCCGGATGTCGTCGGCGACAACCACGGCACGGCGTGCGCAGGCGTAGCCGCGGCGAAGGGGAATAATACTCTTGGCGTATCCGGGGCCGCGTTCAACGCGAGCCTGGTGGGAGTTCGTCTGATCTCCTTGTCAACGACCGACGCACAAGACGCGCAGGCCATGGCCTATCTCGTGAACCCGGTTCTCGCCACGGACCGCGTGTTCATCAGCAGCAATTCGTGGGGACCCACGGACGATGGAGCCACCCTTTCCGCCCCCGGCCCCTTGGCCGCGCTCGCCATCCAAAACGGCATCCAAAACGGGCGCGGTGGACTCGGCACCGTCTACGTCTGGGCTGCGGGTAATGGACGGCAATTCTCCGACAATGTCAATCTCGACGGCTATGCGTCCAGCCGCTACACCATCGCCGTGGGCGCAAGCGGTGCGAACGGGCTCTACTCCTACTACAGC
>JBHEKO010000237.1:0-2785 GCA_041859475.1 Candidatus Hydrogenedentales bacterium | reverse complement strand
TGCCCGGCGTGCCGTTGATGCCGTGGGCCGTGGCCGCGTTGATTCTGATGATGCTTGTAAGTGGACAGCTTATGACCAAGAGGAGCCTGCGCAGATCACGCCAGTAAGACTGAGAAAGACTTGAGCGTTGTGACCAAGGAGCGCCCCAACTCGGGACGCTCCTTTTCGTATGCTCGGATGTACGGAGCACAAGGGTAACGTATCCTCCAGACGCCCGGCACGTAGACCGTGCGTTCTACCGGATGCAGACGTCATTGAAGCCGTCGTCAAAGACTGTCGAAGACTCCGGGCAGGGCGTTCAGGTGCTGCTGGGGTTGGTGGTGGATTCCCAGGAGAGGATGCGGTCGAGGTCACGGCGTCCGTGCGCTTGGGTCCCGGTTGCCTTGGCGTGGGTAGCGAGGAGTATTTCCTTGGGCTGCGAAACCAGGAGCGCTGTCATTGGCGTGCCTCGGGCGTGCGGCCATCGCTTGTGTCAATTGATGGATGCCTGCCGCGAGCGGAAAGGTCATATGGCTCAGCGGGAGTGCATGGAGGAAAGCGGCGCGAGAAAAAAAGGGACCGAAGCCAAACGGCCTCGGTCCAAATCTATCGTAACTCGCAACATCGGTTATCCCGACCGCGAGTTGTTTTAGAGACCTCGGACTGGGATCCGAGGCCTCCGCGGAAGGAGAAACGCCACATGTGGCACTGACCAAAGTTATTGTAGCACGCCCCCAATCAGAACGCAAATGGTTCTTTCGCTGTTGATTCGGGAAACAAGGGGTAATTTCATTACATTGTGGTCATTTTTATCGCATTTTGCCATCTAGATAGTTCCTGGCTGCGTTGGAATGCGTTCCATTGTGGTTCAAATTCTCGCTCCTGCTTCCAGGTCGCGCGCAGCTCGTCTTTCCCCTTCCATACTTGTACAGCAAGCCCCGCGAGGAAGGCCGCGCCGAGTGCGGTCGTCTCGATGGTCTCTCCGCGCACGACCGGAATTCCGAGCACATCCGCCTGGTGCTGCATGAGCAGGTTGTTTCTCGATGCACCGCCGTCCACTTTGAGCACAGGGATGTGAGCGCCGACGTCGTTCTCCATGCTTCGGAGGACATCCGCGGATTGGAACGAAATCGATTCGAGGGCGGCGCGGACGATGTGGGGGCGACCGGCGCCGCGGGTGAGCCCGACGATGGTTCCGCGGGCGTGCATGTCCCAGTAGGGTGCGCCGAGGCCGACAAAGGCGGGGACGATGTAGACGCCTCCGGTGTCGGGGATTTCGGCGGCGACGGCCTCACTTTCTTCGGCGGACTGGATTAGTTTGAGTTCGTCGCGCAGCCATTGGACGACGGCTCCGCCGATGAAGACGCTACCTTCGAGGGCGTATTCGACTTTGCCGTCGAGTCCCCATGCGATGGTGGTGATAAGGCCGTGTTTGGAGCGGATGGGTTTCGTGCCGGTATTCATCAGGACGAAGCAGCCGGTGCCGTAGGTGTTTTTGCATTCGCTTGGGTTGAACGCCGCTTGCCCGAACAGCGCGCTTTGCTGATCGCCGCACATTCCCGCGACGGGGATTTCGGGTCCGAAGAGCGTGGTTGTTCCGAACACGCTGCTGCTGGGTTTGGCATCGGGCAGCATCGCGCGGGGCACATCGAGGTGGGCGAGCAGGGCGTCGTCCCATTCGCATTTATGGATGTTGAAGAGCAAGGTCCGGGATGCGTTCGAGTAGTCCGTGGCGTGCAGGCCGGTGAGTCGATAGAGCAGCCAGGAATCGACGGTGCCGAAACACAATTCGCCGCGTTCGGCGCGCGCGCGTGCGCCGTCCACGTGGTCGAGCAGCCACTTCACCTTCGTGCCGGAGAAGTAGGCGTCGACGACGAGGCCGGTGCTGGCGGTGAATTCTTCGGCAAGGCCTCGTGCCTTGAGTTCTTCGCAGAGGGAGGCGGTGCGGCGGCACTGCCACACGATGGCGTTGTGGATGGGGCGGCCCGTTTTTCGATCCCACACGACGGTGGTTTCGCGCTGGTTGGTGATGCCGATGGCGGCGATATCGGATGCGGCGATGCCGGCTTTTGCGATGGCGGCGCGGGCGGTTTCGATTTGCGTGCGCCAGATGGCCTCGGGGTCGTGCTCGACCCAGCCCGGCTGCGGGTAGATTTGTTCGTATTCAATTGAGACTGAAGCCCGAATGCGGGCATCGCGGTCGAACACGATGCTCCGCGAGCTCGTCGTTCCTTGATCCATCGCCAAGATATAATCTTTACCCACGGACGCCCCTCCCTCGTTCGTGTCGAGCTCCTGTACATTGCGTGGTATTATCCACGTTTGGAGCGATAATCCAAATGTCCGCAACGATACTTCTTGTAGGAGCCAATCCGCGCATTGCGCGGGCCATCGAGCGCGCGGAAGCGCTTGGGTTCCATGCCGTGGCCGTCGGAGACCTCGCGTCGCCGGCCGTGGTGGAGCGCGTGGGCGCGAATCGCGCGGACGGGGTACTGTCCGTCTCCGAAGAAGCGGCATTTGGCTGCGCACTAGCGTGCCGCGGATGCGGCCTTCCCGGACCCAACCCGGACGCGGTGAGCCAGATGCGCGACAAGGGGCGGTTGCGCGAGGCGATCGCCGGGTCGCAGGCCGAGCCTTACGGTTTTGCGGTGGTGGCATCGGCGGCGGAGGCGGTGGCGGAGGCGAAGCGGTTGCGGGCTCCGTGGGTGGTGAAGCCTGCCATGGGCGATAGATGCCGCGGCATCAGCTACATTGCGTACGCCGAAGACATGACGCTTGGGTTCAAGCGTGCGATTGCCCATGCGGT
>JBHEKO010000821.1:0-3730 GCA_041859475.1 Candidatus Hydrogenedentales bacterium | reverse complement strand
CCTCCCCGACAAAAAAAAAAGGGGGCGTCCGGAGACGCCCCCTCAACATCATCTGTTCGGTGCTTACTCCACCGTCACGCTTTTCGCAAGATTGCGCGGCTGGTCGACGTCGCAGCCGCGGTTCACGGCGACGTAGTAGGCGAGCAACTGCAGCGGCACCGCGACCACAATCGGGCTGAAGGGTTCGTAGCATTTCGGAATGTAGATCACATCCGCGCTATGGTTCTTGATACCCTGGTCGCCTTCCGTTGCAACCGTAAGCACGATGCCCGAACGTGCGCGGATTTCCTGCATGTTCGACACCATCTTGTCGTAGGTGTCGCCTTCGACGGCCACGCACACGACCGGAAGTTCGTCGGTCACCAGGGCGATGGGGCCGTGCTTCATTTCGCCCGCGCCGTAGCCTTCCGCGTGGATGTAGCTGATTTCTTTCAACTTCAACGCGCCTTCAAGCGCGCTCGGGAAATTGAAGCTGCGTCCAAGGTACAACGCGCTCTGTGCGCCCATGTACTTCGGGTCTTTCGCGCAACGCTTCACGTCATCCTGGTTATCCAACACCCACTGAATCTTGTCGGGGATGGAGCGAAGGTGCGCGATCATCTCGCGGCCTTCTTCCTTCGTCAACGTGCCGCGCGTTTCGCCGAGCCAAATCGTGAACAACGCGAACGCGGTGATCTGCGAGGTGTAGGCCTTCGTGGACGCAACGCCGATTTCCGGACCCGCTTGCGTGTAGATGACGCCGTGCGACTCGCGCGCAATGCTCGAACCCACGACGTTCACGATCGACACGACCTTCGCGCCGCGGTTCTTCGCGATGCGGATCGCTTCCAGCGTGTCGGCCGTCTCGCCCGACTGCGTCACCGGAATGACAATCGTGTTCTTGGGGATGATCGGGTCGCGGTAGCGGTATTCGGAGGCGATGTCGACTTCCACAGGCACCTTCGCGAACTTCTCGATGAGGTACTTGCCCACGAGGCCCGCGTGCCACGCCGTGCCGCACGAAACGATCACGATCTTCGCGCAATCCTTCAGTTCCTGCTCGCTGAGCTGCATATCCGGAAGCTGTACCTTGTCCGATCCTTCCGTGACGCGTCCGCGCAGTGTGTTGCGGATAACATCCGGCTGCTGGTTGATTTCTTTCAGCATGAAGTGTGGGTAGCCCTCTTTCTCCGCCGCCGAATCATCCCAATCAACCGTCTTCACTTCCAGCGTCTGGGGCTTGCCGTCGAGATCTTCGATCTTGTAGCTGTCGCGCTTAATCTCGCACACCTGGCCGTTGTCGATGTACAACACCTTGCGCGTGTACTTCATGATCGCGGGAACGTCCGACGCGATAAACGCTTCGCCGTCGCCAAGGCCCACGATGAGCGGGCTGCCGTGACGCGCCGCCACGAGCAGGTCAGGATTGTCTTTGCACACCACGCCAATCGCGTACGCGCCTTCCACGTCTTTCAACGCGCGCTTCACCGCGGCGAAGAGGTCGCCCTTGTAGTATTTGCGGACGAGGTGGGCGATGGTTTCCGTGTCGGTCTGGCTGCGGAACTCGACGCCCGACGCCGTAAGCTCGGCGCGAAGCTCCTGGTAGTTCTCGATGATCCCGTTATGAACGACGGCGATTTCCATCGGACCGTCAAAGTGCGGATGCGAGTTGCGCTCACTCGGCACGCCGTGCGTTGCCCAGCGCGTGTGGCCGATGCCCAAATTGCCTTCCAGGTGACTCTCTTCGAGCTTCGCGTCCATCACCTTCAACTTGCCCACGCTCTTTACGCAGTCAAGCTTCCCGTTGCGCACAACGACGACGCCCGCCGAGTCGTACCCGCGGTATTCAAGCCGGTGCAGACCGGACATGATGATTTCCACCGAGTTCTTCTCTCCAATGTACCCCACAATACCGCACATACTTATCGTCTCCTCTTACGGTTACTCGCGTCCGTTTCCGCCGCCCGTTTATCGGCGCCCGATTCAAGCCGGGCGATGCTGCGGCAACGCGCGCGCATGCTCTCTTCCAACGTTAATGCCCCGCGTAGCGAAGCAATACAAAACCCCCAATCAACAAGACCGTGAACGCAATCGTCAGCAAATTGAATCGCTTCTCGATAAACGCGTGAATTGGTTCCCCGAAGCGATACAACAACGCGGCAACGATAAAGAACCGGGCTGCGCGGCCTATCAGCGACGCGATGACGAACATGAGAAAGTTGATGTTGAACACGCCCGCCGTGATCGTGATTACCTTGTACGGTATCGGCGTAAACGCCGCCACGAACACCACCCAGAAATCGTACTGCTCGTAAAGCCCTTGTACCTGGGCGAACTTGCTCTCCGTGAACCCCGGCACATACGAGAAGAAGAACTGATCGACGACCGTCCACAGGCCCATGCCGATGCCATAGCCGCAGATTCCACCTACCAGCGAACCCGCCGTGCAGATCGAAGCGAACTTGAACCACGCTTTCCGGTGCCCGAGGCACAGCGCGATCAGCAGCACGTCCGGCGGAATCGGAAACACGCTCGACTCCGCGAACGCCAGCACGAACAAGGCATAAGCGCCATACGGCGATTCCGCCCAGCTCAGGACCCAGTCGTACTGTCGCTTAATCAGCCCGAGCATCGATTGCGGTCCCTCACGTCTTGAATTCCCACGTCTTCAACGTTCCCAACATCGCATGATCCGTCATGTCGCGATGCAACGGCGTTACGCTAACCTCATTCTTTTCGATCGCGTCGAAGTCCGTCTCCGGCTCCGAAACATGGCTCGGCTCCGCGCCGCCTATCCAATAATACGTCCCGCCTCGCGGGTCCTGCCGATGAATAATCTCGTCTTGATACGTCCGCCGGCCCATTCTCGTCACCCGCACGCCCCGCAACTCCTCGTACGGCACATCCGGCACGTTCACGTTCAACATCGAATCCGCCGGAAGATGGTTTGCGATCAACGTCTTCGCGACGGACTGCGCCACCCGTCCCGCCGTCTCCATATGTTGCGGCGTATACGAGACATTCGAGATCGCAAACGAACACAGCCCCAGCATCATCCCCTCGAAGGCCCCCGCGACCGTACCGGAATACGTCACATCGTCCCCGAGGTTGGCCCCCGTGTTGATTCCCGACACCACCAGATCCGGCCGCACCTTCATCAAGTCGCGCACGGCAAGCATCACGCAATCGGTGGGCGTCCCATCAACCATAAACCACTTGTCCTGAACGGGATACACACGCAACGGACGATGAAGCGACACGCCATGACCGACCGCGCTCTGCTGGCGATCCGGCGCATACACATGCACATCGCCCAGCGGCTCCAGCCACTGGACAAGCGAAGCCAAACCGGGTGCGCGGATGCCATCGTCATTTGTTACTAGGATTAGGGGTCTCACGGTGATTCCAAGTCGGGCCGGTGGAAGACTCTGGAAGCATTGGGGAAATCCGCGCGTCCGCACAGACTTCCTCGAAGATATACCAAATTTGAGGCCCCAAGTTCAAATCGGCCACGAAATCCGCCACGAAATCCGGGGCGCCTCTGAACGGCCACAGGCAACGCTTTCGCCGCCCCCCGGGACCGCCAATCTCCCGATTGGCTCCTGCTTCCTCGCCACAAAGCCGTCCTTGATGACCACCCCGAATCCCCCGTAGACTAAGTATGGGAAGGATTTCTATCATGAAACGACCTCGTCTCCTCGTCGTCGACGACGAGGAGTATATTCGCCTTGCGCTACGCAAGTGGTTTGAG
>JBHEKO010000601.1:0-8355 GCA_041859475.1 Candidatus Hydrogenedentales bacterium | reverse complement strand
CACGTTGGGATCGGGCTCCTGCAAGCGTCTTTTGAACGGAGCGCCGTTGCAGCGCGGGTGGGAGCAGGCCACTTTCGAAGACAAACCCCTGGCGGACGCGATTCATACAATCGATACCCCTGCCATGTCCGTCAGCCAATTGAACGCATCACACGAATCGTTGTCTCAATTGGCGGCGACTGCGCGTTTCGAAAGTCTTATGGCACGGATACGAAAGCGGTACGACCTCATTCTTATCGACTCACGGCCCTTTTCGAGCGGAATGGAGGCGGCACTGCTCTCCCCCATTGCCGACGGCACGATCCTGATAGTCGATGCGGGCGCATCGCGCTGGCAAGTGGTGCGCAACGCCGTCGACCAAGTGGTATCGCAGCGTGGGACACTGCTTGGCGTGGTGCTCAACAAGCGCCGGCACTTCATCCCCAACTTCATCTACCGAAGGCTTTGACGGACGCCGGCTCTGGCTCCCGCGGCACACAGGTAACTTGACAACAAAATGATGAAGCACATGCACAAAGACAATAGAACCGTCCTGACGAGGCTCTTCTCGAGACGTCGCGGACCCGCTCGGATTGACGCGTCTCGAGAATTCCTATCGTCCGAGGAGTTTTCGGCTCAACTCGAAACCGAGAGGGCGCGCGTCGACCGCTCAGGATACGGATTCACCATTATCGTCTTCTCGATACAAGGCGTGAATACCGGCGACGAGGTCAATCGCGCAGAGGGGGCACTCATCGCCGGGCTCATGGAACGAACGCGACGCTGCGACACGAAGGGTTGGCATGGCGCGCATCCTGCCGTAATCCTGCCGTATACGAGCAAGGCGGACGCCATGAATTTGACTGCTCCCGTCGAACTTCTCTTTCGCAAACATTTCGCAGAGATGGGCATGCCCCTTGTCCCCGGTCCGCGTCTTTCGTTTATCGCCTATGGATATCCCCACGACACCATCCCCACAAATGGCACGCCCGTCTCCCCGAGAGGCGAAGTTCCGGCGTCCCATGTCGAACCTACGAGGTAACACGCCATGTCGCTCGCACACTTCAGCACAGGAATCACCAACTACTTCCAAGCGCGCGGTACGCGCATGCGCCTCCATACTGTCGCCAGCCGTCCAGGACTTCATCTGTTCGCAAAGCCATTTCCTTGGTGGAAACGAGGCGTCGATTTCGCGGGGGCGCTGGCGGCGATTATTGCCTTCGCACCGATCATGGCCGCGATTGCGCTTGCCATCAAGACGACCTCGCAAGGCCCCGTTCTGTTCACGCAACTGCGTGGCGGAAGAGGAGGGCGGCCGTTCCACCTCTACAAGTTTCGCAGCATGAGTGTAGATGCAGAAGCATTGAAAGCGGATTTGATGAAGTTCAACGAGCGCAGCGGTGTCGCCTTCAAGATGGCTAAGGACCCTCGCGTCACGCGGATTGGGGCGTTTCTTCGTAAGACGAGCCTCGACGAGTTGCCTCAGCTCTTCAATGTGCTCAAGGGAGAGATGAGTCTTGTTGGGCCGCGTCCGCTTCCGGTAACCGAGGAAGAGGCGTACGACTCCTGGCATTGGCGGCGCTTGGACGTTAAACCCGGACTGACGTGCATTTGGCAAGTGACGAGCAGGCACGACCGCGATTTCGACCGGTGGGTCCGCCTCGATATCGAATACATACGCAGACAGTCGTTCTGGCTCGACATCAAGCTTATCGTGCAGACCGTCCCGGCTGTGCTTCTACAACGTGGCGCGTGTTAGGTGTCCGTAAACCGCAACCGGCGTAACGAGAGTCCATCGTGAGCAACGCAGCCGAGATAGCCAGCCGCATATCGCTTCTTCGACAGCGCCCCGCAAGCCAAGCGCCAGGTGGGGTTTCTGTATTGCGCGGCGGCTCTCTCACGATTGCGGACCAAGTCATAGCCAGCGGAACTACGTTCGCAACGAGCGTGTTGATTGGCCGCACATGCAGCAAAGAAGAGTTCGGTCTGTACATGCTTGGGTTCAGTGTCTTGACGTTCTTGATGACAATCCAAGGCTCGCTGATTTCCACACCTTACATGATCTACTACCCTCGAACCGAGGAGGACCATCGCCCTCGGTTCACGGGCAGCGCATTGCTCTTTCAATTGACCCTCGGCGTCATCGTCGCGCTTCTGATTGTCGTGGGCGCGTTCATTGCATGGCAGGCGCAGCCCACTTCACGCATGACGGGCATGTTGCTTGCCTTGGGCCTCGCGATTGGTTTTCTGCTGCTTCGCGATTTCATTCGGCAAGTGTGTTTTGCCCAGTTCGAGGTATCCCGAGCGGTTGCGTTCGATGCGTCAGTCGCAGCATGGCAACTCGGGGCTCTTGGAATTCTCGCCATCGCCGGCACATTGAATGCGTCAAACGCGCTCTTGGCATTGGGATCGGCGTGCGCAGTGGGTTCGTTGGGCTGGTACTGGTCGCGGCGTACGGTCATCGCCATTCATCTCCCGTCCGCGAGGGCGGACTTTGCGCGTGCTTGGTCTTCGGGAAAGTGGCTGTTTGCGAGCGGGCTCGTGTGGAGCGTCAGCATGAACCTCTACGCGTGGCTGATCGTGGGTTTTCACGGTGCGGCCTCCGTCGGCGCGTGGGGCGTTGCGCTGGGCACCGTAACATTGCTGAACCCATTGATCCTCGGACTTCAAAATTATCTCGGCCCCCACATCATGCATGCCTATGCGCGCGGAGGCGTCGAACGGCTTGCGCGGACCGTCTTAAAGTCTTCGCTCATTTACGCAGGTTCACTCCTCGTGTTCAGCGCTGTATTGTTCGTAGCCGGCGACTTCCTCGTGGTCCTACTGTACGGGCCGAAGTACTCCGGCAGCGGCCTTCTGGTTGCTGTGCTTTCAATGAACCTTGTATTCGTAGCCCTCGGCTTTTGTCTGTCGCGCGGGCTATTCGCGATGGAGAAAGCTTCTCTCGATTTCAGCGTCAACTTCGTTGCCTTGGCGGCCATGCTCGTATTCGGTATTGGCTTCGCGAAGATCTACGGACCTATGGGCGCAGCGCTCGGACAGATTGCCGCGAGCGCGTCCGCCGCGATTGTTCGCGGCATGGTCTTCTTCCTGGCGCTTCGCCGCGCACAGGGGGCGCGCGCATGCACATGACTTCGCCCATCCCAAGTCCTGTCGACGCCGAGGCGGCCAGGCCCATTCCCTGGCTGTTGTTTCTCGGTCTGAGCGTCGCATTCTTCATCGCGCTACACGACCCGATGCGCTCGTTCAGCATAGGCGAAGACTACCTACCTTCCGCGGATACCCTTCAGCGTCACGCCGCCGAGGGAAACACAAAGCGTCAGGTGGGCTTTCTTCTCGTCGGCGCCATCGGCGCTCTAATTTTGCTAGGTTCCAATCGGCGGCCTCTCGAAATGCGCGGGGTTCTTGCTGCGCTGATTGTCTTCTTCATGATCTGGATTACGCTCAGCATCACATGGGCGGACCAACGCGCCCTCACGGGCCGCAGACTCATCGTCATTGCCATGTTGGCCCTCGGTGCGTTGGCCGTTGTGACACGGCTATCCCTGCGCGAAATTGTCTTACTCGTGTTCCTGAGTTCTCTCGCGTATCTGCTTATCGGAATCGCGGCGGAACTTGCCCTTGGCACCTTCCGGCCTTCCGCCGAGCGATACCGCTTCGCGGGGACTATTCATCCCAACAACCAAGGCGTGAATTGTTCCCTGATCATTCTCTCCGGTATTACCGCCGCATTGACCGAACGCCGGTTTCGTGGACTCTTCGTCACGGGCGTTCTATTTGCCTTTGCCTTCTTGGTGCTCACAAAGTCGCGCACGTCGCTCCTCAGTTGCAGCGTCGCCTTTGCCTTTCTTTCGGCGCTGGTATTCCGACGCTCACGCCATGTCCCCTTTGTATGCTGTGTGGGCACGACACTTGTTCTCGGTGTCATCCTCTTTGCGAGAGACACACTCGCGTCACTGCTGACGAATACCGTCCTCTTGGGCCGCACGGACCAGGACATCTCCGGGGCGTTGACGTTGACGGGGCGCCTTCCGCTGTGGCAAAACCTCTTGGAATACGCGGCGCGCCGTCCCATTCAGGGCTACGGCTACGGCAGCTTCTTCACCGTCGAGCACATTCGCGAAATTTCCGCGCGGCAAGGGTGGCCCATCGCCGAGTGCCATTCGGTGTTCCTCGAAGTGCTTCTCGGACTCGGCATCGTCGGTGTCAGTGCCTACGCGCTTATACAATTCCTTGGTCTGGCGAGGACTGTATCTTATTTCCGGATCACCGACGATCCGCGCTATGCGATGTTGGGAAGCTTGCTACTCTTGGGGATTGTGGGGGGGCTGGCCGAATCCACGTTGCTTGTTCCGACGATGCAGACCTTTGTGCAATTCCTCACCTTGGCGCAACTTGCCTTTCTGGCCCCAAGTCCCGAAATTGCGACGCTGCTGCAATCACGGGCACGCGGCAAGTTCAGTGCACCGACTATCTATCCGTTTCCGGCGCGTCTCTCATCGCCTGTCCCGGGAAGCGAAGTATGAACCCCGCCGGAATGCATCCCCTCGAAAGGCCTTCTGGCGACGGAGACAAGTCCGGCGCGCCTCCGCGCATCCTACTCGCAAGTGGCTTTCAGTCGCACTACGTCCGGGAAGTGGCCAATGCGTACGCACGCCTGGGATACACCGTTGAAGTCATTGGCGGAGACATGCACGCAGATCTGGATTTCGAGAAGAACGTCCGATTCCTAAATCTTCGGGGATACGACAGGAAAGAATACCGTGGGCTCAGCGAGCTGGCCAAACTGCTTCGCTACTACCTTCGCGTGCTTCGACATGTGGCGGCCTCCACGTCCCCCGCGATCTACGACGTCAGCATAGGAAGACCCTTTCTCCGTTGTGTCCTGATGTATTCGGCGTTTCGACTCCTGCGCAAACGCATCATCTACACCGCGCACAATGTCCTTCCTCATGACCGGGACACTCCCAAGAACCGTCTGATCTTTGGGGTAATCTACAGAATCATGGCCAGCTCGATCGTCGTGCACGGACAATCGCTCAAGGATCGCCTGGTTCAAGAGTTCGGTGTTGCGCCAACCAAAGTTCATGTTATCCCCCACGGAACGTATCATCCGCCGGATGACCCTGCCCTAACCAAGCGTGAAGCGCGCGATCAGCTGGGTCTACCCCACAGCAGGCGGATCGCATTGGTGTTTGGTCTCCAGCGCCCGTACAAGGGAACGCATTTCGCGATCAAGGCGCTTCAATCCGCGCCAATAGAGAATTTGACCTTGCTCATACGCGGCGAAGTCACTAACCCCGCCTACGGTCGCGAGCTTCAAGCTGTGTTGGCCTCCGCGTCTTCCAGTGTCGCCATCGATTCCCGCTTGGAACCGGTGCCCGATCGTGAAATGGAGTTGCTTTTCAAAGCATGCGACGTCGTCCTGCTCCCGTACCTGGAAGGCAGCCAAAGCGGAGTCAAGTATATGGCCTTTGCTTTCGGAAAACCGGTGCTGGCTAGTGACGTTGGAAGCATCGGCGAGGGCGTTACCTCAGGCTTCTCGGGTGAAATCTTCAAGACAGGCGACGAGGCTTCCTTTCTATCGACCCTGGAGGACATGCTCGACAACCCGTCTCGTTACGACGAGCTGCGCATTCGGACTTTGGCTCGCGAAGAATTCTCCTTCGATGCCGCCGTTCGAATAGTCGATGCACTTATCGAGGGGCGGGGCTCGTCCGCAGCTTCGCGCACGTCCGCGGGAGGGACTCCATCATGAGGCTCCTGCAGATTCATAATCATTACCGGTTTCGCGGTGGCGAAGATTCCATGTTCGAGCAGATATGCGCCGTGCTGCGCGAGAATGGGCATGACGTTTCGACCTATGAGAAGCGAAGCCAGGCCATCATAGGCCTCTCAGGTAAGCTCAAGGCCGCGCTCTCGGGCATCTATTCGCCCGCTTCGAAACAGGATATCGAGCACCTCATTCGCCGCGAACGGCCAGACCTGGCGCACGTGCACAATCTGTATCCGCTCATCTCCCCTTCCGTGCTCACCGCGTGCAAAGAACGCGGCATCCCTACGGTGATGCGCTGCCCCAATTACAGGCTTGTTTGCCCCACCGGCATACATCTCAGAAATGGCAAGCCCTGCGATCTGTGCAGAGGAGGCCGCGAGTATCGATGCGCGTTCGTGAATTGTCGCGGTAGCCGCGTCGAGAGTATTGCGATGGCATCGCGCAGCTACTTGGTGCGAAAGCTCGGCCTGATTCAAGAAAACGTATCTCTCTTTGTCGCCCCGAGCGAGTGCGTGCGACAGCGGCTAGTTGAAGCGGGGATATCGAAGGAACGCATTCACGTCGTCCCCAACATGGTCGATCTGCCTGCCGCGCCCGTGGACGCGTCAAGCGGAGAGTATGTCGCATTCGCCGGGCGCTTGAGCCCTGAGAAGGGCATCGAGACCTTGATAGCAGCCGCACGGCTTCTTCCGCATGTCCCCGTGCGTATCGCGGGAGAAGGGATTCTTCGCGAGTCTCTCGCGCGAACGGCGCCGCCCAATGTTGTCTTTGCCGGTCATCTTGACAAGGAGGCGCTCGCTTCGCTTTACGCGCATGCCCGGGTGTGCGTGGTTCCCAGCATTTGGCATGAGGCATTCGGCCTCGTAGCCGCCGAAGCAATGGCCATAGGCTTGCCCGTCGTCGCGTCACGCATGGGGGCGCTGCCCGAGATTGTGGATGAATCGTCCACGGGCTATTTGTTCGCAGCGGACGACCCGGGCGACTTGGCCGCGGCATTGGAGCGCCTATGGGCAGCCCCGCAACAGTGCAGCGAAATGGGGCTTGCCGGACGCGAGAAAGTCCGGCGCGAGTATACGAGAGACGTTTACTACTCCCGCTTGATGCGGGTGTATGAGCACGTGTTGAGCGTACCCGAAAGAGCATGTACGTCAATAGAGCAGACAGCGCCAACAGGGTAGAGGCTCGCGAAGCGAACCCACCCAACGCGCGCGCCAAGGAGACGAAGTATGAGTGTAGCGATTATATCCGGCTCAGGCGGCCTGATCGGCGCAGAGGCGGCTCGCTTCTTCGGAGGACTCGGGTTTCAAGTCGTAGGCATCGACAACAACATGCGCATGGAGTTCTTTGGCGAAGAAGCCTCAACGGCATGGGCCGTGCAAGAACTGCGTACCGGTCTCCCTTCCTACATGCATTACAGCGCGGACATTCGCGATAGCGACGCAATCGATCGCATCTTCGCCGAGTACGGAAGCGACGTGGCGCTCGTAATTCACACGGCGGCCCAACCATCGCACGACTGGGCGGCGCGCACGCCGCTGGTCGATTTTGGCGTCAATGCCTTGGGAACGCTCAACATGCTCGAGAGCGCCCGCCGCCATGCACCGAACGCGGTGTTCATCTTCACGTCGACCAACAAGGTATACGGCGATACCCCCAACCGGCTGCCGCTGGTTGAATTCGAAACGCACTACGAGATCGAGAAAGGGCATGAGTACGAGCAGGGAATCTCCGAGACCATGTCTATCGACGCATGTACGCATTCCGTGTTCGGCGCGTCCAAGGTTGCCGCCGACGTTATGGTGCAAGAGTATGGCCGCTACTTCGGAATGAAGACGGTATGCTTTCGAGGTGGCTGTCTCACGGGTCCCGGGCACTCGGGGGCCGAACTGCACGGTTTTCTTGCCTATCTGATGAAGTGCTGCGTCGCGGGCCGCACGTACCGGATCTTTGGCTACAAAGGGAAGCAGGTGCGCGACAACATCCACAGCTACGATCTCATTCAGGCGTTTCACGCCTTCTACAAGAATCCCCGCGCTGGCGAGGTCTACAACATCGGCGGGGGAACCTACAGCAATTGCTCCATGAACGCGGCCATCGTGCTCTGCGAAACGATAAGCGGGAAGCGCATGCGGACGGTCTACGTGGAGGAGAACCGCATCGGCGACCACATCTGGTGGGTTTCCGGCCTGCAAAAATTCGAGGCGCATTTCCCGGAATGGAAGATCACGTACGGCGTGCCGGCGATCCTTCGCGAGGTCTATGAGGCGAACGCGCATCGCGCGGAGGCGGCGACCGCATGACACGCAATACGACGAATAGACCCTTGCGGATCCTCTTGGTCTCCAATCACCGGAGATTCAAGATCAATTTCCGCGCGCATCCGTGGGCGCACGAGCTGGCCGAGCGGGGGCACGACGTGGATGTGATGTGTCACGCCGATACCGAACGCTGGCGGACACGGATCGAGCATGTGGACGGATTCCGGATTATCGAAAGCCCCGACCTGCTCTTTGGCGCGTTGCGCCAGGGATGGGATCCGGTTTGTGCGTTTCGAAAGCACTCGTTTCTTCTGCGCGAGAACAAACCCTACGACATTATTC
>JBHEKO010000547.1:0-8476 GCA_041859475.1 Candidatus Hydrogenedentales bacterium | reverse complement strand
TTAGCAGAGGACGGCTGGCCGGTTTCTCCACGGAGCGGCTCTTCCGATTCCTAAACGAACTTGGCCGCGATGTACAAATTGTGATCTACGCTACGCCCGCGTCTCGCAAACGGGGCCGAATCAGCATTCTTGGGGGTGCATAGCAGCACGCGAACCACCCGCGGCCTACTTGTCCCGCTCGATAATCCCCACGCCCAGCACGCAGTCGTCACGGTCGTAGAGCACGGCCCATTGTCCCGGCGTCACCGCGCGCTGCGGTTCGTGGAATTGGATGGTGAGACGTTCGCCGTCGGGATGGACCGTGCAGGGGACCGCGCGGTTCTTGTAACGGATCTGGACAAGGCAGTCGATTGGCCCGCTATGCGCGTCCTCCAACCCCCAGACCATCTGGCCCACGGTGAAGAACTCGATGAAGGTGTCTTCGTCGTGCCCGACAATGAGCGTGTTGTTGGCCACGTCGAGTGTGACGACATAGTAGGGGCGCTCCGAGGCAATGCCGAGTCCCTTCCGTTGACCTACGGTGTAGTGCAACAATCCGGAGTGCATGCCGACAACCGCGCCTTTCGTGGTGACGATGGGGCCCGGAACCGGCGCTTCCACGCGCTGGGCCAGGAAGTTGCGGTAATTGTCATCCGGCACAAAGCAGATTTCCTGGCTCTCCGGCTTGTCCGCCGTCACGAGCCCAAGCGACCGCGCGATATCCCGGGTCCGTTCCTTCGTCAGATCGCCCAGGGGAAACATGGCGCGGCGGAGCTGTTCCTGGGCCAAACCGGCCAAGGTATAGCTCTGGTCTTTGTTCATATCGATGGCGCGGCGCAGAGCCGCCCGGCCCCCACGGTGTTCGACGCGGGCGTAGTGGCCCGTGGCGATCAGGTCGGCTTCGATAGCTAGAGCCTTCTCGTAGAGGGCGCCAAACTTCACCCGCTGGTTGCACCGCGCACAGGGATTGGGCGTGCGCCCGGCCATGTACTCCTGGATGAAATCGGCAATGACTTCCCGCTCGAAGCGCTGCACGTAGTTGAGAACGTAGTGCGGGATGCCGAGCACATCCGCCACGCGGCGCGCGTCGTTGGCGGCGTCAATCGTGCAGCAGGCCTTGTCGGAGGATTCTCTTCCTTCGCCCGAGGCGACGCGCATGGTCATGCCCACGACGTCGTAGCCCTGCTCGACAAGGAGGGCCGCCGCGACAGAGCTGTCCACGCCCCCGCTCATAGCAATAATAATACGTGCACGATGAGACATATTGGATTGGAAACCGGTTGCGTCCGTCTCGTCAGACGGGACGGCGTTGCAGATCGGGATTCGGGAGGGCCTGTTGTTCGCCCGGTCCGGCGACCTGGGTCCGTTCGGGACCCACGGGCTTCATCACGCACTTGCCTTCAAACAGCACGCCTTCGGCTATCGCCACCCTGGGGGCGGTGATGTCGCCGACAAGCTTTCCGGGCGACACAATATCGAGCCGCTCCGAAGCGACGACGTTCCCTTCAACTTCTCCGCTAATGGAAACGGTCCCCGCGATGAGGTCGGCTTTGACGCGACCCGTCTCGTGAACCGTAATGCTCTCGTCGCTATGCACTTTGCCGGAAACGACGCCTTCGATGCGGACCGCGCCCTTGGACTTGATGTCCCCGATTATCGTCGTGCCTTGTCCGATAATCGTCACAACACGCGCGTCTCCCACGGAGCGCTTCTGTCGAGCTTCAAGCATAAAATCTAGAACCCCAGGTATTTTTCTGCGTCCACCGCTTTGCCCTTGATCCGAACTTCGTAGTGGACGTGGGGGCCCGTGCTGCGTCCGGTGCTGCCGAGTTTGCCGATTTCCTGATTGCGCCGGACTTTCTCGCCTTGACGCACCGTCGTCTTGTTCATGTGGCCATAGACGGTCACGATGTTGTCGCCATGGTCGATCTTGACGCAGTAGCCCAAGTACTTGTCGTAACCCGAGAAGACTACCACACCGGCACCCGTCGCTACCACCGAGGAATTCACCGGCGCGGCGACGTCCGTGCCTTCATGCCTTCTCAAGTCACGGGTGAAGGGGTCCTTGCGATACCCAAAGCGGGACGTGATGCGGCCTTTGCCGTTGCGGACTGGCCAGATTGCCGGGCGGCGTTCGACTTGCGCGCGTGCCGCCATCGTGGCCGATTCGTATTCTCGCAGGCTGTCCCTGCGCAAATTAATCTCTTGGACGATGAGGTCCGCGGAGGGGCGGTAGACACCGTTGATCACACTGGGTGGACGCATGAGGGCATCGTGGCTGTAATCCACTTCGTCGCCCACATCGCTACCCGTGGGCGGACCGCCTTTGCCTCCCTCTTCCAACACCGGGCCACCGACATAACCGGCGGGGGTGTTGCTCTTTGGGGGCAATCCGTTGATTTGACGGAACCGCGTTTCCAGGTCGTACAGCTCGCTCAGTTCGCCTGTGATGGTCGCGATGCGCGCCTCGTACTCCTCCCGGATGGTCTGCTCGATCTTCTGACGGTCCTGCTCGGAGAAACTTGCCGTGCTCTCCTGGGCAACTCCGGCCAAGCCCATTTCCCGTTTATCGCGCTCCAATCGCTCAATACTGTGACGAGCGACGAGGTTGCTTTTATATAGGAAGGAAGATGTAAAGGAGAGAAGGGCGAAAACACCGACAACTGACCATACTTGGATAGAGTAAAGGTTTAGGCTACGCGTGTTCCCCGCTCCATGGGGAATGAGCATTACCGTCCATCTCTTCATGCAGATGTTGCTCCAAAATCATTGCAAAGACCGGAGCACACGTAGATAGTCATAATTCGGCTCCAATCCGCTGATAACTTACGTATCGGTTGAGAATACGTCCCCGCTTCCGCGAAATTGGCTTTGCGCTAATCGTCAGCACTATAGCACGCACCCCCTGTCAAGTCAACCAATTAGATTCTTGACTGCCCGCAGTATTCACAGCAAAAACCGCCCGACCTAACGGTCGGAAGAGTCCGCGCAAGTGCCGTTCGTCGTGTCACAAAAGGCCATTTCCCGCTTGTCCGACTGCGATTGCTCCGACCGTGTCCGTCAACCGGAAACGCCAGAGACCGGCCCTTTTCGGGCGCGCATTCTGTCATGAGTTTACCAAACAATCTGAGGCGCAAAACGCAATCTCTTAGGCCTAATCCCCTGCGCATAGCTTTCGGTTGCATCGCGAAAGCCCCCCTGCACCGCATACTCCCTTCTCGATACGAGCGTGCATGCGGCTACTTGCCAAGCACGTCCGCATACGGATGAAGCGCGAACCATCGTTGGCTTCCTGTTCCGAGCGAGCGCACCGCAAGACCGGTTTGCTCACCCGGCGTAACGCGCTCGCGAGGAACGCGAAGGTAGAAGAGTCCCGCGCCGTCTTCGTTCGTCTTTATCCACGGCACGAAATCGAGCGTGACCGCGCCTGACGCGTCCTTCCACGTGCCGGGCCCTTGGGAGACATCGAAGCGCAGCGCTTCTTTGCCGTCGATCTCCAAGGCGAAACCATCGGTCTTCGGCTGCGAATACCATCCCAGCCCTCCCGCGAATACGAACATCACGCCGTCTCCGGAAATCGCCTCGGGTACGGCGGCCGTCTTCCATTCCAGCGCAGGCCCAAGCTCGGTCTGACGGATCAATTCCATTTCGGCTTCGGACGTCCGGTAGGTGAACGAGCGCACCGTTCGTTTGTCTTTGCTCGTCAATTCCGAGAACCCCTCGATGAACGGCCCCGAAAACGCGGGCGCTTCAAAGGTACGTTCGCGCAAGAAAGCCTCGGGGATGGTAGCGGATGCCTTGGGCATGCTCCCGGCATACGCGAGTATTTGCGACGCCAGCCATTCGGCCTCGGGACTGACGATATCGCCCTCCTTTGCATCAAGGTTCAATCCGCAGACAATGATGGCCCCCTTGCCCACCGAGGCCTCAAACAACATGGACTTGTTGCGGCAGACGTTGACAGGCTCAATACCCCGGACGATCGGCTTGGGCACAATAGGCAAATTGTCGAACAGATAGCCTTCGCTTCCCTCGATCAGGCGATACCACGAGGTGTCGCACCAGCCGTCGGGCGCCATCTCGCGCGTGATGGGGTGTTCATAGACCACGGTCCCCACGTTGTTGTCTCTCGGACTGCCCGACCACCAGGCCGCCTTGTAGTGTGTCGTCGCCGAGGGCAGGAATCCGAACGGCTTGTACAGGACGAGCGACGCGCCTGCGACGACCGCGTCGACCAGCTCCGGCGTCAATTGGTTGCTGACGTACACGGCCTCTGCGGGATAGGGCTTCCGTTCGGGAAGGGGCTTGGCCCCGAACGCGTCCAGCCACGGGGTGAATTCGCCGCGCGCATACAGGGGGATTTCCGCCGGGGGCGTCTTCATTTTCGCAGGGTACACCCATGCGAACCACTCATTCGTGTAGGCCTTCCCATTGGCCTTGAGCTGCACCTGAAGGGTGAAGCGCTCTGGGGCGTCCACTTCCGGTAAGGGGAGGTTGAACCCGGAGAGCTTCGTCAGCTTCCCTTGCGCCGCGCCCTGCTCAGCCGGACCTTTCATCTCATAGTTTCCAAGTACTTGCTTACCCAGCTTAATCAGATAAATCACCCCCTCGAACTTCAAGTCCGCCGGGCCGAAATTGGACACGAATTGCGTAGACGCGATACCCTCGCCGCCCCGGTACGTGAGCTTGAGACCGTCTTCGATCAGGACGACGTCGTTGTTGAACCGCCGCACGGCCACGTTGCCGATTCCCGGCTTCACCCGCATATAGGTGTCGATGATGCCGTTGGAGGTGGTCCAGTAATCCTGGAACAACCACCAGTGATACCCGGAGATGCCCGGTTCCTTGCGGAGGGTCTCGATGTTGATCTTGTGCAGGAGCGTGTAGAGCCGCTCCGAATTCTCCGCCCAGCGCGGCGTCTCTTCCAACAGTCCCATGGCTTTCACCTTCTCGCGCGCCGCGGTCAGCCAGAACGGTTTGAAGTTGTGCTGGAACAGCTCAATCTGGTCGAGGCGCGGAAACGTCACGAAATTGCCCATCTCGTGCGAAATGACGGGCCTGTTCATCGGCCGGGATTTGAATACATCGGGCTTCTCCAGCGGAGTGCTGAACACGTCGTATTGCACGAAGAAGAAGTCGAGGGTATTCCGTTGGAGGGCCTCGGCGTTCCGTTCCGGGGGCCAAATGCCGTCCGTGTCCACGACGGGCCGGGTCGGGTCAAGTTCTTTGGCGATTCGGTACAGATCGGGGGCAATCGGGATACCGTTGTACATCTCGTTGCCCATGCACCAGTCGAAGATAGAGGGATGATTCCGGAGCTGGCGAATCGCCGCCGCCCATTCCGTCTTGTACAACTCCAACGCCGGACCCTGGGCCTTGTCGTAGAACTGCTGGTAGCCGATGGGCAGCTCCGGCGATACCAGCATTCCGAGCTCGTCACACACGTCGAAGTACTCCGGCGGCAAAATGTGGCTATGGTGCCGGACGTGGTTGAAGCCGAACTCCTTGGCCAACGTAATCTTCTTACGGTACCACGCCTCGTCAGACGGCGCCGCCATCGTCTCCGGGTAAATGGAGTCGTCGCCGTAGCCTCGCAGGAAATACGGTTGGCCGTTCAGCAGGAACCGATTGCCGTCAATCGCGATCTGACGGAATCCGAAGCGCGTCTCCTGGACGTCGATCACGCTCTCTCCTTGCATCAGCGACAGTCGCGCGCGGTACAGCTCAGGCGTATCGGGCGTCCAGAGTCTCGCTTCTGGGTACGCAAGGTTCACCGCCGCCATCTGCCCTGCCCCGGGACCGCCAATCTCCTGATTGGCCTCTTCGGCCACCACCTTGCCGTCGCGGTCAACCAGTTCCAGCCGCACCGCCGCGCCCTGGGGTACTTCTCCCCTCACACGCGCCGACACCCGGCAAGCCGCCGGGTTCACGGAAGGCTCGACAAACAAATCCTCCAAATACGCCTCGCCCCGCGCCTCGACGGAAACGTGCCCGTAGATCCCACCCCAATAGGTGTCCATGTAGTCGATGAGGTCGAACGCGCCGAGAAGCGTGTCGATATCCCAGCGCTGCACGGAATCCACGCGCACGGCGATGAGGGCCGATGTCCCCGGCGCGGCGACATCGGTGATGTCGTATTCGAAGGAGGAGAGGTAGCCGATGTGTTCTTCTCCCAGGGATTTGCCGTTCACCCAGACCGACGCATAGCGGTGCACCGCGCTAAAGCGCAGAAATACGCGCTTGCCTGCCCAGTCCGCGGGCACGTCAATCCGGCGCTTGTACCACGCCTTGCCCAGGAATTGATGATGAAGTTTGTCGGTCTCGCCGCCGAACCCCTGCGCGTCCCACGCGCCCGGCACCTGGATGGTGTCCGTGAACGCCGGCTCCGGAGAAAACCATTGCTCCGCCTCGCCCAAATTCTCGGGGTCCATCCGAAACGACCAGGCCCCGTCCAGATTGACCGCGGGCCGCCCCTCGCCAAACGCAGGCATTGCCACCAACCCTATGACCAACACCACCGCCATGCCCACACGCCCGGACATCTTCTTCAACCCACCCATCGCGATTCCCCCCGCCTGTTTTGCTCGCATACGATTCTAATGCAACCCTTTGTCCAAACTCCCGCTTGTCGCCCCCCGGGGAACGCCGCACTCCCGTGCGGTTTCCTGTGCTCCTTGCCCGCCCGCGTGCCCCTCGGCCCCGCTTCGTGGTAGCATGCCCGTCACAGTCCATATCACAGGGGAGAATACCCATGCATTCTGCGTCGCACTATCTACTGGCTCTCGCCGCCACCTTCACATTTGCCTACATGGCCGCACCCGCTCACGCACAGGACTCCCCCCCCAACATCGGGTCGCGGCTCGAGTTATTCGTCGACCATTCGTTGATCGAACGGCTGGACTCCACGAGTTTGGAATTGCACAAGCCGTTGCTCGCGGAGAATGTACTTGCGTTCGACAAACCGTGGGAAGGCTTGTTTTGCGGGTACGTGACCGTGATTGTGGACGGGCCGATCTATCGCATGTATTACCGGGGGCTGCCCGAAGCCAAGAAGGACGGCTCCGACTCGGAAACCACCTGCTACGCGGAGAGCGCCGACGGCATCACGTGGACGAAGCCCAACCTCGGTCTCTTCGAGGCTGCGGGGTCGAAGGACAACAACATCATCCTTGCAGGACACGCCCCCTTCTCTCACAATTTCGCGCCGTTTAAGGACACAAAGCCGGGCGTGCCCGCTTCGGAACAATACAAAGCCATCGCCGGCACGAGCGAAACCGGCCTCGTCGTATTCGTATCGGAAGACGGATTGCGGTGGACGAAGCGCGGCGACGCGCCGGTCATCACCGAGGGCGCTTTCGATTCGCAAAACGTAGCGTTCTGGTCCGAATCGGAGGGCATGTACGTATCGTATTTCCGCACGTGGCGCGAAGGCGATTTCAAAGGGCACCGAACCGTGAGCCGCGCCACCTCGCCGGATTTTGCGATCTGGACAAAGCCCCAGTTCATGGAGTTTGGCGGGACACCGCCCGAGCATTTGTACACGAACCAGACTGCGCCGTATTTCCGCGCGCCGCACATCTACATCGCAACGGCGGCACGGTTCATGCCTGACCGGCGCGTTATCTCGGCGGAGAAGATGAAGGAAATCGGCGGCGTGGCCGATTACTCCGGCGATTGTTCGGACACGGTCCTCATTACGAGCCGCGGCGGATTCAACTACGACCGCACGTTCATGGAGGGCTTCATCCGCCCCGGCATCGGCGCGGGCAACTGGACCTCGCGCACCAACTACCCCGCGCGCGGCGTCGTCCCGACCGGCCCGGACACCATGTCGCTCTACGTGCAGCGCAACTATGGCCAGACGACGCACCACCTCCAGCGCCTTACGCTCCGTACCGACGGCTTCATCTCGATCAACGCGCCGTATGCGGGTGGCGAGGCCGTCACGAAACCGTTCACGTTTACGGGCAAGTCGCTCGTTATCAACTACGCCACCTCCGCCGCAGGTAGCGTGTGGGTCGAAGTTCAGGACGCCGCTGGCAAACCCATCCCCGCGTTCACGGTCGAAGATTGCGACGAAATCATCGGCGACGAGATCGAACGCACCGTCACGTGGAAAGGCATCTCCGATGTGAGCCCCGTATCCGGCAATCCCATCCGCCTCCGCTTCAAGATGAAGGACGCCGATTTGTACTCGATCCAGTTCCGTCCGTGACGGTAACGCAGAATACGAATCAATCGGTGTAAGAAAAGGGATTTTGGAGATAATAGGGATTGCGGAGATGGATACAAAGAGATATTCGTATCCATGAATTCGTTCTTGGATTTGTCTCCCCAATCTCCATTTTTCCCATATCGCCTTTGCTTACACTCTTCATCACACTGATGCCCCGGTCCATTCCGCGCGCGCTTTTCTTGACTCCCTGGAGCCGCTGGCGTACCCTCTCGAAATGACCACGCATACCACGTACAGCGCGCGATAACGCATGAACGCCAT
>JBHEKO010000534.1:0-6912 GCA_041859475.1 Candidatus Hydrogenedentales bacterium | reverse complement strand
TCCGGAACTCGTAGACCTTGCGGTACATATTGTTTGTATGCGGCAATCCACGCTTGGGCCGAGCGATCATTCGCGAATACGAACCCCGTATACCAATAGCTATGATCGTCCACAACGGACGCCGGATCGGACACTGCCTTCCGTTCCAGAACCTTATGGCTGGGGTAGTATGGGGAGATCAAGCACGCCGTGTCTTGAAGATGAGCAGGAATAACCGCATCGGGGCGGAACATGACTCTGCCCGCGATCGGTGAGAGCGCTGGATATTTTTCTCCTTTTGCTTCACTGGAGTAGGAACGCAAAGCTGCCCACATCAGCTTCAAGTTCTCTTCACATACTTTATTGAGGATGGACTGCCGCTCGAAGTGTACAGCGACGATAACGACCGTCGCCGATACGCCGAACAGGAGTACCCATCGGAAACGAGCACTGACCCCAAGTTCTACCAGTCTTCGCACAACAAATCCGAGAGTACGCATAGCTCTTATCTCCTCCGTGTCCGCCCGCTGTGGAGTAGTCAAACGAGGACGCAGTTTGGGGACAACAGAAACGGAGGAGTGGACGGGGTGTGGAAGAAAACCGCACGGGCAGAGTCGCCTGGAACTTCAGATTCACTACAAAAGGAAGGAGCGGAGGGCCTTTGGAACCCGCCGCTCGGTGCGGGGAGTGTCTGAAACCTCATTCCGTGTATCTTGGCGCAAGAGGGTCACGGCTTGAGCGTATTTCCTGAAACCTTTGGGCTGCGGTCAAAGTGCCTCAGACGACTCAGCTTGAGGTGTGGACCAAATTAAGGCCTGGGCTGCGGAACGGACTTCATGGTGCGATGAAGTCCACGACCTGATCCACACACTTAGTTTCAGACACCAAGCGCAATATACCACAAGATATAGTGGCTGTCAAGAGGTTTCTATTGGGGCCTCCAAAATTATTCCCGGCCCCAAATTCCCTATAACCTGTGCCTGGCTAATCCATTTACGCAATCCATAGGACAGTGTCCGCAGATATTGGGCCTTGTGGCGGAGCTGCAATCGTGAAACCTGCGGTCTACATATAGTGCTACAAGGCGAGATCCCCCGCCCTCTGACCCCAATCTCGTCAAGACCAAAACTGAGAAAAACCTTGAACTTCCCCCACGACCCTGTGTTCGCCGCGCCTTCACGCGAGCATCGACCACTAGCACCTCTTTCCGCCAAGCATTCAGAGCCGAGAAGTCCTTTTTTGCAGAAAAGAAGCAAGATAAGGTACCGTCCAGTCGCGCTAGGACAGCGACACTTTTGCCCACCCAATTGCCCTCGGCAGAGGCGGCGGGAATATGAGATTTGACAACCGCGTTATGCGAATGACATTATCTCGCGTCTCTGGCTGGCAGTCCTTTTGAGGCCGGATTCATTGGTGGGGTAGCGTACGTCCGGTTCTTTGACGGCTGTGATCCCCGAATGTCACGACCCACGACCTGGTGGGGTAGGTTCATCTACAGGAGAATCAAGCCATGGCTCATGTCGTAGCCGAGCCTTGCATCAAATGCAAGTACACCGACTGTGTTGCCGTATGCCCCGTGGACTGTTTTCACGAGGGCGCGAACATGTTGACCATCGATCCCGACGAGTGCATCGACTGTGGCGCTTGCGTGGACGAATGCCCGGTTCATGCCATCTATCCCGAGGAAGATTTGCCGGAAAAGTGGCAGCACTTCATCGCATTGAACAAAGAACTCGCAGCCGAATGGCCCGTGATCAACGAGACTCAGGCGTCGCTTCCAACCGCGGAAGAATTCAAGGATGTCGAGTCGAAGTTGGACCAACTGGAACGGTCCGCCGTACAGAAATAGCGTTTCAGCGACGGCCTGGATTCAGCAGGTACTTGGCGAGAGGCCCAGCTACATCGAGGCCGGTCTTCTCTTCGAATACCGCAAACATGGGCGAGGGGTTGCATTCGAGGACGTGAAAGCCTTTCGCCCCTCGAATGAGATCGACGCCTGAAAATCGCATGTCACACGCCGCGGCGGCTGACACGGCCGCCCGGCGTTCTTCTATTGTCAGGCGCGTTGACGCAACAACCCCTTCGTCGCGCCGGTAGTCCAGTTCGGTGGAGTGGATTTCCGCGGCCGCCACGACGCGCTTGCCAACCACATAGACCCGAACCGAGATTCCCTCCAGCAGCTCCTGAAAAAGCACGGGGGCCAACGTTAGCCCCTCCAACCGCTCTCGCGACAAGTCCTCCTTTTGGACACGGCGCACGGTCGCTCCGCCTGCCAGCGGTTTGAAGACGGCGGCTCGAACGTCTTTCACAAACGCCTTCACGGCCTTGGGGTCGTTCGAGGCAAGCGAACGCGGCACGGGGAGTCCCGCGCGGCGGAGCAACTCAAGCTGCAATGGCTTTCGGCTGTGTTGGGAATTGACCTCGAGGGAATTCACCACCGGGATGCCTTGCGACTCCAGCGAAAGAAGCGTCGATGCGATGAAAGCCACGCGCTCTTCCCACTGCGCGAACAGTCCTCGAGGTCTGCTTTGCAGGTCCGCTTCATAGCGCGGGCTAAAAGGACTCGGACCGGTTGCCCGAAGGTAGACGGATGTCAGACTCGCGGGAATAGGCTTGCCCGCAAGAACCAAACGTCCATCCACCAACGAGGCGGTCTCGCTTTCGGGGAAAGACTCCGTATCCCAAATCGAGACTCTCCCGCGTAGCGCGCGAACCTCCTTCGAGACTCGCGCAACTTGCGGGTCAGCCCTCGGCCCGACAATTAGACAGTGTGCCACCGGGTATTCAATCTGGCGTGCCTATACGCCCTTGGTGGCTTCCTCGCCGATGGCCAACGTCGTCACCCATCCAAACTTGCCGCCTTCTTCTCCTACGGCATAGGTCGTTGCCGTCAACGCAACGGCCGGCCGTTCCAGTTCCTCGATGTACAAGCGCGGCTTTGACACTTCCTTTGTCTTCTTCATTCGAATTGCCTCATGTTTGGGCCAGGTTCTATAGACTTCCCGAAGTATATACAGAGGGAAGAAAGGCCTATTACGCCACATGATGTCGCACGGGAGGGGCTTGTGGCTGCGACCCAAACTTGACTGTAAGTCATAATTGGTGTAGAATCACTGGTGAGAGTGAGTCATGAGGGGGATTTTCATGAACGCCGACCCCAAGCCTGAGCACGATTCCGCTGTTCTCGAACGTCCGCTTGGACGCCGCGACCGCCGTCGGGCCGAAATGCGGACCCGCATACTCGACGCCGCCCTTAACCTCTTTGCCAAGCAAGACTACCACGCCACTACCGTCGAGCAAATCACCGAAGCGGCGGACGTTGGCAAGGGCACCTTCTTCAACTACTTCACCTGCAAAGAACATCTCTTGGCGACGCACAGCTCCATGCTCCTGGACAAGTTCGCCGCGGAACTGGACGACCGCCAAACCGGCAACAAGTGCATTCACACTGCCATTCAAAATGCGAATCGCGCTTTGGCCGAAGACCCGTTGCGCAATCCGCATCTGGAACGGAATCTGTGGGGAGCCATTTTCTCAAGCCCACACGCCATGGAACACATCACGGAAACCATCCTGAAAGCCATCGAACTGCTGACCATCGTCTACGCGGAGGCCCAGGAAAGGGGAGAAGTCAGGACGGACCTTGCGCCGCGGCATTTGGCGCGCCTGACGGTTCAGAGTTTCTTGGGGGCTTCGGTCATGTGGGCTTTCGATCCGTCCACACCATTCCCAGAGTGGCTGGACGGGTGCTTCGACGCGCTTTGGGATGGTATCGCCGCGGACGGACACCGCACTTCGGAATCTGGTAAATCCAGCACGTCCTAGGGGGGCGCGCGTAAGTTGTGGTTGCAGTATGGGACGCGAGGAAGAGGACGATGAACTCGAAACTCAGGTATCTAGGGATTGGTGTGCTTGCGGCGGCTTTGGCCGTTACCGGGGGCTACGTAGCATTCGCCCGGACAGGCCAGGGGGAATCCGTGTTGCGCAGCGATACGCCTCCCGAATTGCCGGACACGACGCGCCGCGTCTCCGTTCAAGTCATCCGCGCGGAACAGCGCAAGTTCGAAGAGAAGCTGACCGTGCAAGGAAACGTCCTGGCAAAGACGTACGCGGTGATATCCACCCGCGTAGGCGGTCCGCTGGAAAGCATCTTCGTAGACGAAGGCGACGCGGTTGTTGCGGGCGAGACCAAGCTCTTTCAGGTGGACACGGACAAGGTGCTCAAAGCCGTGACGATTCACGAGCAAGATCTTGCTTTGGCGCGATGCGGATTGCGCGAGGCCCAAGCCCAACTCGAAAAGGTTGAAGTCGATCTCAATAAGGCCGACTTGGACTGGGACCGGTTTCAACGCCTTCGCGAGAAAGGCGTCGTATCTCAGGACTTGCTGGAACAACAGGAGTCTCGCCAGAAGCAGACCGCGGCAGGCAAGAAGCTCGCTTTGACGGGCGTCGATGTTGCCGCGGAGCGCGTTCGACAGGCCGAGACGGCCTTGGGCTTGGCGAAGAAAGATTTGTCCGACTCGCTCATCGTGGCCCCCATCAACGGCAGGGTGAGCAAGCGGTTTCGGGAACAGGGGGAAATGACGGATTCCGGATCGCCGGTGGTGCGGATAGACGACCCGTCCGTAATAGAGGTGTCGGTGTTCCTGCCGGCCCAATATTACGCACGGGTCGTTCCGGGGACCACACGCGTTCGCATCCGCGTATACGGCGTAGACGCGGGCGAGCATGTGATCACGTACGCCAGCCCGACGGTGGATCCCATGCTTCGCACCTTTGAAGCAAAGTGCGAGTTGAAGGATCCACCGTCGGGAGTTGTCCCCGGAACGATGGCGGAAGCGGACGTGCTGGTGCAGGAGCGCGAGGCGCTGGGCGTGCCGTCGAATGCCATCCAAGTGCGCAACGACCTTCCTATTGTCTTTGTGGCCGAGAACGACACCGCGCGCTTGGTCGAAGTCAAGAAGGGTATCGAGAGCGACGGTTGGGTCGAATGCGAAGGCGACTCTCTTCTGGAAGGCGCGGAGGTCATTACCGTCGGTCAGTCCCTGTTGAATGATGGCACGCCCATCGTGATTCAGCAGGAGCCCAAGTAATGTTCCTCTCGAATGCCTCGGTCCGTAGACCGGTTGCCATGGCCAGCCTGATCATCGGGTTGACCCTCCTTGGAATGAACGCGTACCGGAAGGTAGGCCTCGAGTTCATGCCGAAGGTCGATATCCCGTACATCACGGTCGTGACGATCTATCCCGGCGCAAGCCCCAGCGAAATCGAGACCGACGTGGCCAAGCGGGTCGAAGACGCCGTTGTGTCGATCGACGGTCTCAAGCACGTAACCTCGACGTGCATGGAAGACCACGCCCAGACGCTGCTCGAGTTCAACTTGGATGTCGACGTGGATACGGCGGCAAACGACGTCCGCGAGAAACTCGACCTCATCCTCAGCGACTTTCCCGAAGGCGTCGAGAAGCCAAAAGTTCTGAAGTACGATATCAATGCCAAACCCATCATCAACCTTGCCCTAAAGGGTAGCGTTCCTCTCGACGATCTGTACGATTATGCCGACAACACGCTTCGAGACCGCTTGTCGGTCCTGAGCGGCGTGGCCGATGTGCAACTCATTGGCGACGCGGAGCGCGAGGTTCACCTTCGTCTCGACAGGCAGAAGCTGGCGGAACGTGGATTGACCAGCGCGGATGTTGTGCAGGCCGTGGCCCAGAACGTCCGCACGATTCCGTCGGGCCGCGTGCGCGAGGATGGCACCGAGTACGCGGTCAAGTTCGACGCCGAGTACAAGAGCATTGAGGCAATCGATGCCCTTGAAGTAGCGTACAAGAACGGTTCGCGCGTCTATCTCCGCGACGTGGGCAAAGCCATGCTCGCCAGCGCCGAACTTCGGCAAGCTGCCCTGATCGACGGCGAACTTTGCATTGGCATGCGCGTCGTAAAGAAGGCCGATGCCAACGCCGTGCAAGTTGTCGACCGAGTGAAGGGTGCTATGGACCGCATCCAGACGGAGCTGCCGGGCGGCATGGACTTGGTCTGGATATCCGACGACGGCGACTTCATCGAATCCAGTGTCGACAGTGCGGTCTCGAGTATCTGGCAGGGCGTCTTGCTCACCGCGGCAATTCTCTTTCTCTTTCTCTACAACATCCGAGCCACACTGATTGTGCCGATCACGATGCCTTTGACGGTTATCATCGGTCTCTTCTTCATCCAGGGCTTCGGGTACACTCTGAACACATCGACGCTCCTCTCCCTCGGCCTTTCCGTCGGAATCCTCGTCACGAACTCAATCATCGTGTTGGAAGCGATTTCCAAACGATTCGCCGAAGGGATGTCCGCCAAGGAAGCGGCGCGCACCGGTTCAGGCGAAGTGGCTGTGGCCGTCCTCGCGAGCGCAGGTACCAACGTCGTCGTGCTCTTTCCAATCATTACCATGGGGTCGCTGGTCGGCCGGTTCTTCGCGCCGTTCGCGTTGACCATGGTTGTCGTGACGCTCGTGTCGTTGTTCATCAGCTTCACGCTTACCCCTATCCTATGCGCCGTCATGCTGAAGCGCTCCGAGCGGAAAGGCCTCTTGACGCGCATCGAGGCTTTGTTCAATCGAATTCTCGAGAGAATCACAAACGTCTACACCGGGTTTCTTCGCTTTTTTGCGCAGCACAGACTGGCGGCCGTCGCCGTCTTGCTGCTTACCGCGGCAGTGTTCGCCCATTCGATGTACGTAGCCTCGACGCTGGGCATGAGCTTCGTTCCCAATTCGGACGTCGGCGAGATTCTCGTCAAACTGGAGTACCCCACGAAGTACGACCTCAAGCAGACGATCCGTCGCGTGAACGATGTCGAAAGCGCACTGAAAGATATGCCCGGGCTCAAGTACGTATTCACGAACGTGGGTAAAGTCGAAGGCGTCGTAGGCAAGTCCTCCGA